>CAJUIM010000047.1 GCA_910586275.1 uncultured Lachnospiraceae bacterium
GAAGTATCCGAACGCCCGGTATACAGCGGAAATACTGGAAATTTCCGGGGGGGGGGGTACAGACGTTCGGGTGCAATATAGAAATAGATATTGTTGAGGAACAAAAGGAAAGTACCAAAATTCCAGCAAGTGAAGCCTATGTATATGTAGACCGTAGCAGTAAAAAATACCATGTCAAACCTAATTGTTCCGGTATGAAAAATCCGAAAGCCATACCGATTAGTAGGGCAAAGAGCAAATACACCCCATGCAAAAAATGTTGTAAGTAAAAAGAGAGAGCCGCAGACAGAAAATATCTGCGGCTTTTCTGCGTACAAAGGAGTTAAAAAGGGTATGGCGAAGACATTTAAGCATTTAACAAAAGCCGATAGAATAAAGATAGAAGCGCTTTTAAAGGCGGGGCATAGTAAGGCGGAAATAGCGGAACAGTTGCACGTACATAGAAGCACAGTATACCGGGAAATAAAAAGAGGGGTTTATACTGCCCTTAATTCAGACCTTACACAAGAAGAACGCTATAGCCCGGATATTGCGGATGATAAGTACAAAGAGAATTTAAAGAGCAAGGGCGGGGTTTTAAAGATTGGAAATGATATTAAATTAGCCAACTATATAGAAAATAAAATAATAAATGATGGATATAGCCCGGCGGCCGTCCTGGGAGAACTTAAGGCGAAAAACCGGGAAGGGGAATTTTCTGTAACAATCTGCGTAACCACTCTTTATAGTTACATTGATAAGGGTATCTTTTTGCAGTTGACCAACAAAGACTTGCCAGTAAAAGCCAATAAGAAGCGGGATTATAAAAAAGTGAAGCGGCAGCAGGCCAGGGCTGCGGCTGGTACGAGTATAGAAAAACGCCCGGAAGAGGTAGACAGCCGGGAAGAGTTTGGGCATTGGGAAATGGATAGCGTGATAGGGCAGCGGGGAAAATCAAAAAATACGTTGCTGGTATTAACAGAGAGAAAAACACGGGATGAAATTATATTTAAGCTGCCGGATAAAACGGCGGAAGCGGTAGTAGGCGCCCTGGACGCTTTAGAAAGAAAATGGGGCGGGATGTTTAAACAAGTTTTCAAAAGCATAACTGTAGACAATGGGAGCGAATTTGCGTACTGCGAAGAGTTGGAGTGTTCTATATTGGGAGAGGGGAAGCGGACACAGCTATATTATTGCCACCCGTATAGTAGCTGGGAACGCGGAACGAATGAGGTAACTAATAAGATGGTACGGCGGAAAGTACCAAAGGGGACAAATTTTGATGATATGACGGACGCAGAAGTAGAGGAAATGGAAAACTGGATAAATGATTATCCGCGCCGGATACATGACTATCATTCTGCCGGGGAATTATTCAAAGAAGAGGTTAGGAAAATCGGTTGAAAAAAATTATAAAAAATGTCGCATTTAATATTGACATTTTCAAATTTCCGTAAATGCCGGAAAAAAACTTGACAAACACGATTCCATACTTTATAGTAAAAAAGGTTGCTGTACAGGCAGCCGTGCCGAAGACAGTAGGTGCCGGATATGGACGGATGGACACGGTATTTTGGGACGTGCCGCTGCCATAAGGCGTAAGGAAAAACCGCCTACCGAGGAAAAGAGTTTATTTATTGAGGAATAAAACCTTTCTGTTTTTTGGCATAGTCCGGACAGAAAGGTTTTTTGATAAATATCCGACAGAACTCCTTTCGGCAGAATAATCTATAAGGAGGTAAGGAAAGTGGCAAAAATTGAATTGAAACAGCCTATTGTAGAAGAAATTTCTGCACATATCAAAGATGCCCAGTCAGTAGTGCTTGTGGATTACCGCGGACTTACGGTTGAACAGGATACGAGACTGCGTAAAGAACTTCGTGAAGCAGGAATTATTTACAAAGTGTACAAGAACACAATGATGAATTTTGCGTTTAAGGGAACGGATTTTGAAGCACTTGCACCGTATCTGGAAGGCCCCAGCGCAGTTGCCATCTCTTCATCGGATGCTACGGCACCGGCAAGGGTAATCTGCAAATTCGCGAAGGAAGCTCCTAAATTGGAAGTAAAAGGCGGCATTGTGGAAGGCATTGCATATGATGCGGAAGGCATTGCAAACATCGCGAAGATTCCTTCCAGGGAAGAACTTCTTTCCAAACTGTTCGGAAGCATGCAGGCTCCTATTGCAAGCTTTGCGCGCGTCATGAATCAGCTGGCAGAAAAGGGCGGAGCGGCGGCTGCGGCAGAATCTGCATCGGCCGAAAGCGAACCGGCTCCGGAAGAGACACCTGCGGCAGAATAGCCTAGGCAGGAAAACAATACTCAAACTAATAAATGGAGGTAAATTATAATGGCAAAATTAACAACTCAGGAATTTATTGATGCAATCAAAGAGTTAACCGTATTGGAACTGAATGATCTTGTAAAGGCATGCGAAGAAGAATTCGGCGTATCCGCAGCAGCAGGCGCGGTAGTGGTAGCAGCAGGCGACGGCGGAGCGGCTCAGGAAGAAGAAAAGACAGAATTCGATGTTGAACTTACCGAAGTAGGCCCTAATAAGGTTAAGGTTATCAAAGTAGTGCGTGAAGCTACAGGCCTTGGGCTGAAAGAAGCGAAGGATCTTGTTGATTCTGCTCCTAAGGCCGTTAAAGAAGGCATTTCCAAGGATGAGGCAGAAGAACTCAAGACGAAACTGGAAGCAGAAGGCGCTAAAGTTACAGTTAAATAATATAAGCCGGCAGGCTTTCTGCAGACGGCATCCGTTTATGGCGGATGCCGTTTTGGTTTGTGTGAGATTTGCGCCGCATTCAGGCTGCATAGTTCCCTATGCGCCATTCCTTCGGCAAATTGTGGCGCACATCTGGCGGAGCAATGTCATTAACTTAAGCCGCAGCCCGCATCAGGAACAATGTTTTTATTCGGACACGCTTTCGCTCTGCGGCTTAAGGAGGGCAATTTTCAGACACGTTCAGAATCAGGCGATTGAGCCGTGAGCAGCAATCTCCTCGGCAATAGTGTTTCCGTATTTCACGGAAAAAATACTTGACGCTGCTGCCAATTTGTAGTAGAATGGAAAATGCGCTATTGTGGTAAGGTGTGCTTACCTTTAATTTTTGTACAAACAGGAATTATATATCACCGGAAAAATAGGCTCAATATCAAGAAGAACGGGGTGAAATGTCAATGGAAAAAAACAGAATACGTCCAATTGCCGCGAGCAAAAACATACGTATGAGTTATTCACGACAAAAAGAGGTTTTGGAAATGCCAAACCTGATAGAAGTACAGAAAGACTCTTACCGATGGTTTCTCAGAGAAGGCTTAAAAGAAGTCTTTGACGATATTTCTCCGATTGCCGATTACAGCGGGCATTTAAGTCTGGAGTTCGTGGACTTTGAACTGTGTGAGAAAGACGTAAAGTATTCTATTGAAAAATGTAAGGAACGAGATGCAACTTATGCGGCACCCTTAAAGGTTAAGGTTCGCCTCTATAATAAGGAAAAAGAGGAAATCAGCGAACATGAGATTTTTATGGGCGATCTTCCGTTAATGACCGAAACAGGAACGTTTGTAATCAACGGGGCAGAACGTGTCATTGTAAGTCAGCTTGTGCGTTCCCCGGGGATTTATTATGCAATCGGACATGATAAGATCGGTAAAAGATTATTTTCCTCGACTGTCATCCCCAACCGCGGTGCATGGCTGGAGTATGAGACGGATTCCAATGATGTTTTTTATGTACGCGTGGACAGGACAAGAAAAGTGCCGATTACCGTGCTTCTTAGGGCATTGGGCGTGGGCACTAACGAAGAAATCAGGGATTTGTTCGGAGAGGAGCCGAAGATAGAGGCAAGCTTTGGGAAGGATACTTCCGAAAACTATCAGGGCGGCCTCTTAGAACTGTACAAAAAAATCCGCCCGGGAGAGCCTCTTAGCGTGGAAAGTGCGGAAAGCCTGATTACGGCAATGTTTTTTGACCCCAGAAGATATGATTTGGCAAAAGTCGGCAGATATAAATTCAATAAAAAATTAGCATTTAGGAACAGGATCAGACATCACATTCTGGCAGAGGATGTGGTGGATGTGACGACCGGTGAGATTTTGGCAGCGGCAGGGACGAAGGTGACCGCAGAATTGGCGGATGCCATCCAGAACGCAGCAGTGCCTTATGTATATATCCAGACAGAGGAAAAGAATGTTAAGATTCTTTCCAATATGATGGTGGATATTACCAGTTTCGTGGACTGCAACCCAAGAGAACTGGGCATAACGGAATCCGTATATTATCCTGTTTTGGCACAGATTCTGGAAGAGTACAGCGAGGATGCGGAAAGTCTGGCAGAGGCTATCCAGAAGAACGTGCATGAACTGATACCGAAGCATATTACAAAGGAAGACATTATCGCTTCCATTAATTATAATATCCATTTGGAATACGGCATCGGAAACGATGACGATATCGACCATCTGGGCAACCGGCGTATCCGTTCCGTAGGCGAACTGCTGCAGAATCAGTACAGAATAGGGCTGTCCAGAATGGAACGGGTAGTTCGTGAAAGAATGACCACTCACGATCTGGATGAGATTTCCCCGCAGGTATTGATTAACATTAAGCCGGTACAGGCAGCGGTAAAAGAGTTTTTCGGTTCTTCCCAGCTGTCTCAGTTTATGGATCAGAACAATCCGCTGGGCGAACTGACTCATAAAAGGCGTCTTTCCGCTTTGGGACCCGGCGGTCTGTCCAGAGACCGTGCCGGATTCGAGGTGCGGGACGTACATTATTCCCATTACGGAAGGATGTGTCCTATTGAGACTCCGGAAGGTCCGAACATCGGCTTAATCAACTCATTGGCAAGCTATGCGAGAATCAACGAGTATGGTTTTGTGGAGGCTCCTTACCGTAGAATAGATAAGTCCGACCCGGCGAACCCGCGGGTAACGGAAGAAGTGGTTTATATGACGGCGGACGAGGAAGACAATTATCATGTGGCACAGGCCAACGAAGCGTTGGATGCGGAGGGATATTTCGTAAAGAATACGGTGTCCGGCCGTTATAAGGAGGAAACTTCCGAGTATCCGAAAGCAATGTTTGATTATATGGATGTCTCCCCGAAAATGGTATTTTCCGTCGCTACGGCATTGATTCCTTTCTTGGAAAATGACGATGCGAATCGTGCGCTGATGGGATCCAACATGCAGCGTCAGGCCGTTCCGCTTCTGACGACGGAAGCGCCTGCCGTAGGCACCGGCATGGAGCCGAAGGCGGCGGTTGACTCGGGCGTATGCGTGGTAGCCAGAAAATCCGGTACTGTGACTTATGTATCCTCCCGTATCATAAAGATGACGTATGACAACGGGGAAAGGGATGAATACCGGCTGACGAAATTTTCGCGGAGCAATCAGTCCAACTGTTATAACCAGAAACCGGTAGTGTTCAAGGGCGACCATGTGGAAAAGGGCGAAGTGATTGCAGACGGGCCTTCCACGGCAGACGGGGAACTGGCGCTGGGCAAAAACCCTTTGATCGGGTTTATGACATGGGAAGGCTATAATTATGAGGATGCCGTTCTGCTGAGCGAGCGGCTGGTACAGGAGGATGTCTATACTTCCGTCCATATCGAGGAGTACGAGGCGGAAGCGCGTGACACTAAGCTGGGACCGGAAGAAATTACCAGAGATGTGCCGGGCGTAGGCGATGATGCGCTGAAAGATCTGGATGACCGGGGAATCATACGCATTGGCGCGGAAGTCCGTGCCGGCGATATTTTGGTAGGGAAAGTGACTCCCAAAGGCGAAACCGAGCTGACAGCGGAGGAACGTCTGCTGCGGGCTATTTTCGGAGAGAAAGCAAGGGAAGTAAGGGATACCTCGCTGAAAGTGCCTCACGGCGAATACGGAATTGTAGTGGATGCCAAAGTATTTACAAGGGATAACGGGGATGAACTTTCCCCGGGGGTAAATCAGGCAGTCCGCATTTATATAGCACAGAAGAGAAAAATCTCCGTGGGAGATAAGATGGCAGGGCGGCATGGGAATAAGGGTGTCGTTTCGCGTGTGCTTCCGGTGGAAGATATGCCGTATCTTCCCAACGGAAGGCCATTGGATATTGTACTGAATCCTTTGGGCGTGCCGTCCCGTATGAACATTGGACAGGTATTGGAAATCCATCTTTCACTGGCGGCAAAAGCGTTGGGCTTTAATGTGGCGACACCGGTATTTGACGGCGCCAACGAAGAAGATATTATGGATACTTTGGATCTGGCAAATGATTATGTGAACTTGGATTGGGAAGAATTCGAGAAAAGACATAAAGCAGAATTGCTTCCGGAAGTGATGGACTATCTTTACGAGCATAGGGATCATAGGGAAGTCTGGAAGGGCGTGCCTATCTCAAGGGACGGTAAAGTAAGGCTTCGGGACGGCAGGACGGGAGAGTATTTTGACAGCCCGGTTACCATCGGACACATGCATTATCTGAAACTGCACCATTTGGTAGACGATAAGATTCATGCCCGTTCCACGGGACCGTACTCTTTGGTAACACAGCAGCCGTTGGGCGGTAAGGCACAGTTCGGCGGCCAGCGGTTCGGGGAAATGGAAGTATGGGCATTGGAAGCATACGGTGCATCCTATACGCTGCAGGAGATCCTTACGGTGAAATCCGACGACGTTGTGGGACGTGTGAAGACTTACGAAGCCATTATCAAAGGAGACAATATTCCGGAGCCGGGTATTCCGGAATCCTTCAAAGTATTGCTGAAGGAACTGCAGTCCCTTGGATTGGATGTGCGCGTGCTGCGCGACGATCAGACGGAAGTTGAGATTATGGAAACCATAGATTACGGCGATACCGATTACCGTTATGAGATGGAGGGCGATCCCAAGAATTATGACTATGAGAATGAGTCTTTGGGAAATCTGGGATACCAAAAGCAGGAATTTGACAATGACAGCGGTGAACTGGTCAATGCCGATGCTGATTTTGAGGATGACGAATTGGAATTGGAGTTAGATGATGAGTCTGAGTTTGCAGATGCTTATGATGAGTGACCTATTCTCCTGTACTGCGCTGCAGGGCGCAAAACCGGTAGGAAAGATATGACAGTCCGAAAAGAAAGGGATGTGTAAAATGCCAGAAACAAGACAGGAAAGTTATCAGCCGATGACGTTTGATGCAATTAAAATCGGTTTAGCATCACCCGAGAAAATCAGAGAATGGTCCAGAGGAGAAGTCACCAAACCGGAAACAATCAATTACAGGACTTTAAAGCCGGAGAGGGAAGGGCTGTTTTGTGAAAAGATATTTGGTCCCAGCAAAGACTGGGAGTGCCATTGCGGAAAATATAAGAAAATCAGGTACAAAGGGGTAGTCTGCGACCGCTGCGGCGTAGAGGTAACAAAGTCCAGCGTGCGTAGGGAACGTATGGGACATATCGAACTGGCGGCGCCGGTATCCCATATCTGGTATTTTAAAGGGATTCCCAGCCGTATGGGGCTGATTCTGGACTTGTCCCCGAGAGTACTGGAGAAAGTGCTTTATTTTGCATCGTATATTGTGCTGGACGGCGGAGATACCGACTTGGATTATAAGCAGGTACTGTCCGAAAAAGAATATCAGGATGCAAGGGAAAACTGGGGCAGCGGTTTCCGTGTGGGCATGGGTGCCGAGGCAATCAAGGAACTGCTGGAAGCCATAGACTTGGAGACGGAGGCAGCGGAACTGAAAACCGGGCTGCGGGAATCCACAGGCCAGAAACGGGCGAGAATCATCAAAAGGCTGGAAGTGGTAGAGGCTTTCAGGGAGTCCGGAAATAAGCCGGAATGGATGATTATGGATGCAATTCCTGTAATTCCGCCGGATCTGCGCCCGATGGTGCAGCTGGACGGCGGACGGTTTGCAACCTCCGACCTGAACGATTTGTACCGAAGGATTATCAATAGAAACAACCGTCTGAAAAGGCTGTTGGAGTTAGGCGCGCCGGATATTATCGTGCGCAACGAGAAGAGGATGCTGCAGGAAGCAGTGGATGCGCTGATTGATAACGGAAGAAGAGGAAGACCGGTAACCGGGCCGGGCAACCGGGCATTGAAGTCTCTGTCCGATATGCTGAAAGGAAAGACCGGGCGTTTCCGTCAGAACTTATTAGGAAAACGTGTGGATTATTCCGGACGTTCGGTTATTGTCGTGGGCCCCGAACTGAAAATATACCAGTGCGGTCTGCCGAAAGAAATGGCAATCGAGCTTTTCAAGCCTTTTGTTATGAAAGAATTGGTATCAAGAAATATTTCACAGAATATAAAAAATGCGAAGAAGCTGGTGGAGAGGCTGGATACGCAAGTGTGGGATGTGCTGGAGGAAGTCATCAAGGAACATCCGGTTATGCTGAACCGTGCCCCTACTCTGCACAGGCTGGGCATTCAGGCATTTGAGCCGATTTTGGTGGAAGGTAAGGCTATTAAGCTGCATCCTCTTGTATGTACGGCCTTCAATGCCGACTTTGACGGCGATCAGATGGCAGTGCATCTGCCGCTTTCGGTAGAAGCGCAGGCGGAATGCCGTTTCCTGCTGCTTTCTCCGAATAACCTGCTCAAGCCTTCCGACGGCGGGCCGGTGGCGGTGCCTTCGCAGGATATGGTCCTTGGCATTTATTATCTGACCCAGGAAAGGCCGGGGGCAAAGGGCGAAGGGAAGTCTTATAAGAATGTCAATGAAGCGATTTTGGCTTATGAGAACGGATTTTCCACGCTGCATTCCCGGATTACCGTCAGGGTTCAGAAAACCAATGAAAACGGAGAAACGGTAAGCGGCAATGTGGAGTCTACGTTAGGACGTTTCCTGTTTAATGAAATTCTTCCGCAGGATCTGGGCTTTATCGACCGGAGCGACCCGGAGAATTTCCTGAAGCTGGAAGTGGATTTCCATGTAGGCAAGAAACAGCTGAAGCAGATTCTGGAAAGAGTCATCAATACTCACGGTGCTTCCAAGACGGCGGAAGTATTGGACTTAATTAAATCTACCGGATATAAATATTCCACAAAGGCGGCGATGACGGTATCCATTTCCGATATGACAGTGCCCGAGAAAAAGCAGGAGATGTTGGATGCGGCGCAGGCGACGGTTGACCGTATCTCGCAGAATTTCCGGCGCGGGCTGATTACCGAGGAAGAAAGGTACCGTGCAGTGGTGGAAACATGGAACGAGACGGATAAGGAACTGACAGAGGTGCTGCTGTCGGGATTGGATAAATACAACAATATCTTTATGATGGCGGATTCCGGAGCCCGTGGTTCCAACCAGCAGATTAAGCAGCTGGCAGGCATGCGCGGACTGATGGCGGATACCACCGGACGGACAATCGAACTTCCTATTAAATCCAATTTCCGTGAAGGGCTGGACGTTCTGGAATACTTCATGTCTGCCCATGGTGCGCGTAAAGGTCTGTCCGATACGGCGCTGCGTACTGCCGACTCAGGGTATCTGACAAGGCGTATGGTGGATGTTTCGCAGGAACTGATTATCCGGGAAGTAGACTGCTGTGAGGGTAAGGACGAAATTCCGGGCATGACCGTGAAGGCGTTTATGGACGGCAAGGAAACGATAGAAGGGCTGAAAGACAGAATCAACGGAAGATATTCCTGCGAGGACATTGCGGATAAAGACGGGAATATCATCGTAAAGAGAAATCATATGATTACGCCCAGCCGTGCGGCAAAGATATTGAGCATAGGCGTAAATGCCAAAGGCGAGCCTATCGAGGAAGTCAGAATACGGACTATTCTTGGCTGCCGTTCCCATAACGGTATCTGTGCAAAGTGTTACGGAGCGAACATGGCTACCGGGGAAGCGGTGCAGGTGGGCGAAGCGGTAGGAATTATCGCGGCTCAGTCCATCGGTGAGCCGGGTACCCAGCTGACTATGCGTACCTTCCATACAGGCGGGGTTGCCGGTGATGACATTACGCAAGGTCTTCCCCGTGTGGAGGAACTTTTCGAGGCCAGAAAGCCAAAGGGCTTGGCAATTATTGCGGAATTTGGCGGCATAGCCACCATTAAGGATACAAAGAAAAAACGTGAAATCGTAATTACAAACGAAGAGAACGGGGAGAGCAAAACCTATCTGATACCTTACGGATCCAGAATCAAGGTGCTGGACGGCGCAGTATTGGAAGCCGGGGATGAACTGACGGAAGGTAGTGTCAACCCCCATGACTTGCTGAAGATTAAAGGTGTCCGTGCGGTTCAGGACTATATGCTGCGGGAAGTGCAGAGAGTATACCGTCTGCAGGGCGTGGATATCAGCGATAAGCATATCGAGGTAATCGTGCGCCAGATGCTGAAGAAAGTCCGCATTGAAAATAACGGGGATGCGGAATTCCTGCCGGGCACATTGGTAGACATCCTTGAGTATGAAGAGATGAACGAGAGGCTGACAGCGGAAGGAAAGGATTCGGCAGAAGGCAAGCAGGTAATGCTGGGCATAACGAAAGCCGCATTGGCTACCAACTCTTTCCTGTCGGCGGCTTCCTTCCAGGAGACGACGAAAGTGCTTACCGAAGCTGCCATTAAAGGAAAAATCGATCCGTTGATCGGTCTGAAAGAAAACGTAATTATCGGTAAACTGATTCCTGCCGGTACGGGCATGAAACGGTATCGCAGCACCATGCTGGATACGGACAACAATCTGATGGGTACGGTATCTTTTGACGACGATGATTA
Source organism: uncultured Lachnospiraceae bacterium (assembly GCA_910586275.1). Classification (GTDB taxonomy): domain Bacteria; phylum Bacillota; class Clostridia; order Lachnospirales; family Lachnospiraceae; genus Kineothrix. The sequence goes on from CAJUIM010000047.1 coordinate 10,696, forward strand.
TATGGAAGAGGAAATCAGCTTTGAGGAAGAGCCGGATATGGACGACGATCCGGAGGATATGGATGACGATATGGACTTAAGCGCAGAGGAAGAGGATTTCCTGCCGGAGGAAGAACTGGTTGAGACAGTTTCCGGCTTAGATACAGAAGAGTGATGTAAATTCCGGCCAGCCGCGATTATGCGGCTGGCCGGAACCTATTGCGCAAGAATATCCTGTATGTTATACTGAAATGGTCGGAAAAAACCGGATACAATCAGAGGTACGGGGAATCCCGGTTGGTATCTGAAAGGTACTTTTACGGCATATGTTGTGAAGATGGGAAAAAGATAAGGGAATGAAGGTAGAGAATAATGGATGAAAAGACTTTGATGCAAGCAATCGGAAAACTGGAAAAAGAAGAATTGCTGAAAATTATCGGCCTTATGGCAGACGTAAGCGGGTCGGCAAAGCGTGCCTTAGTCAATTATTGCCGGGTGAATGTGAAGGTCAAGGACGCACAGAGCCTGGAGCAGCAGCTCTGGCAGCATTGGAAAAAGGCACAGCCTACCGTGGAGATGTTCAATACCTGCGGAGGGGGTTCTAAGAGCGATGAGGATGATATTCTGGAAGAACTGAGTATTATGAAAAATCTGCTGGGGAAGGGGGAGTCTTCTTGGAAGGTGCGCAAAGAGATTATGGATGAACTGCTGGAAGAAGTTGCTTCCGACAACAGCGGGTTAACCGATGTGCTTGTGGAATTGGCAGTAAGAATGTGCAAGACAAGAGAAGAGAAAATTTATCTGGCAGATTTTCTGGCAGACTACGGAAATCCGTTTTATAAGAATTTTGCGTCTGAACTGTATGCCGAGAATTCCAAGGAAGATAAGAAAACCGAGACGGCAGAGGCCAGGCCGGTATCCAGTTCGGATTATATGGAACTGGCAAATAAATATAAGAAACAGGGAAATCAGGAACTTGCCCTGAAGACAGTGATGGAAGGTCTGGAAAAGGCGGAAGGAAGGCTTTTTGAGATCTATGGCTATCTGTTCACCCATTTCGCGATGAAAAAAGATGAAGGGGCTTTGAGGGATTTATATAGGAAGGCATCCGGTAAGGAACAGGATAAAGATTTCATTACGGAACTGATGTATGGATATTATAAAGAGCAGGGGAATTACGGGAAGAAAAAGAAGATGCTGTATGACCTGCTGGCCTGTGCAGACAGTAAGAAACTGGTAAAATGGTATCATACCTGTCAGAAGGAGTTTACCCCTGGGGATTTTGCATCGGAGGAAAGCAATGTGCTGAAAACAATACAGGACAGAAATCCGGCGGCATATTATGATATTTGCATAGAAAAGGGAAATACGGCGGAAGTCATAAAGTACCTGACGGGGCGGAGACAGTTCACCGATGGAAATGCGGATACCGGACATCGGATCAGCAAGCAGCTGGCTCCCATACATCCAAGAGAGATTGTAGATGCATATTGGAGAGAAGCCTATTTTTACGCGGAGAAGGGCGGACCGGAGAACTGCAGCTATGCGGTAAGCGTATTGCGGGAAATCAATGAAATAATGGAGAAGAACAGCTGGACGGACGAATGGAACGAAAGATACAATGATTTTATCAGGGACAGCATATCCAATCCGGCAATGATTTCGGAATTGGCAAAGTTCTGACAGCAATAGGAAGCATCGGGATATTTCGGAATATTTTCGTGGTTTCGGCCGGCAGATATGGGAGAATACAGAGCGATGAGAAAGAGAGTAAAGGGCACGGCAATCATTTTGATTTTGGCAGGGCTGGCAATGGCAGGATGCGGCAGGAAGAATCATGAGGCTATGGAAGCCTGCAAAGCCATATATGCGGAACTGGTGGACGAGCATAATGTAGTGATAGGATTATATGCGGACAGCCCGGTGCATGAATATGAAGAGGAACTGAACCGTCTTGGCGGCAGAATAAATGAGATAGGGCAACTGGATGTGGCGAAAATGGAAAGCGAAGAGCTGGATGCCTTAGAAACGGAAATGAAAAGCCTGATGGATGCATATGAGGAAATTTACGGACAGATTTCAGACACGCCTGAGGAAGAGGAAGAATCGGAGCATTGCCAAGTATCGGTGACTCTGAAGAATATGACTACACTGCCCTTTTTTGAAGTATATTTTTATAATTCGGCAAAAGAGGAGACACGGGAGAATCTTGTTACGGCCGATGTGGAATCCTATGACGGGATGGAGATCTTCAGTTTTGTCAATCTGGTGATGGATAAGGAGGAGACGGTCTGGCAGCTGGAAACAATGGATCATGACGGGCTGGTGATTGAATCCGAGCAGATTGACCTCGCCCCATATGCCGGAGGGCATGTGGTGATTGAAATGTGGTATAGCTTTGATACCAATGAGGGATGGGTGGAACTGAAACCGTAAGGTACTTTCCGAGACGGCCATGCTGTTGGCTGCAATCAGAAACAGGAAGTAAAAGGCATAGAGGGAGGGGAATGGCGGAAACCCTGGGGAGAGAAGCCATGGAAAGGGAAGAAGGAGGGAAACGGCGAAGGCTGCGGAGAGAGGGGCCGTGACCGGGAAGACGGAGAGAAACGGCGAAGGCTGCGGAGAGAGGGGCCGGACCGGGAAGAGGGCGGGAAACGGCGAAGGCTGCGGAGAGAAGAACTGAGAACGGGAATGGTGAAGGATGTGGAGAGAGGGAGAACTGAAGCGAAGACGAGATGAAGATAGAACGGTTGATAGGGATTATTGCAATCCTGCAGCAGCAGAAAAAAGTGACGGCTCCGTTTCTGGCAGAAAAATTTGAGGTATCGAGGCGTACGATCAACAGAGATATAGAAGATATATGCCGTGCCGGCATACCCATTGTCACAGCGCAGGGAAACAGGGGCGGAATTTCGATTATGGAAGGTTTTTCGCTGGATACGACCGTATTTACCAGACAGGAACTGGAGGCGGTATTGACGGGGCTGAAATCGTTGGACAGTGTGTCACATGTTGCGCGTGCGGAGAAAATAGTACGGAAATTCGGCGGAGATTCCATAGCGGGTCTGTCGGACGGCATGAAGATTGACCTGTCTTCTTTCTATAAAGACGATTTGGCGGATAAGATTGAGCAGATAAGGTCCGCTGTCCGGCGGCGGCTTTGCATTTCTTTTTATTATTGCTATAAGAAAGGGGAAGGATATAAGCTGATAGAGCCGTATCTTGTGGTATTTAAGTGGGCAGATTGGTATGTGTACGGATTTTGCCGGGAGAGGAAGGATTTCCGTATGTATAAACTGAGGCGGCTTTGGGAACTGGCCGTTACCGAGCAGACATATGTGCCGCGTAAGATGCCGGAAGAAAAGCAGCGTTTTGGCTCTCATATGTCAGATGATTATTATGTGGAGGCAGTATATGAGCCGGCTGCCAAATATAGGCTGGTAGAAGAGCGCGGCCCCTTTTCGTTTACGGAAACGGCGGACGGGAGGCTATACGCCAGATGGGGATTTGCGGGGCCGGAAGAGGCGGCGGCATGGTTTCTTGGATTCGGTGACCAAGCAGAGGTAAAGGGACCTCCGGAGATGGTGGAGCGGATGAAAATAATATTAGGGCGGGCATTGGATAAATACATGGGAACATGGGCGGAGTCCTTTTCCGTAAAGGAGGGAGAAACGGACTGATATGTACCAGTTTGAAAAGATGAACAGGAAATTGCTGGGGGCGCAGGTAGAAGAGGAATTAATGAATTATATTCTAAACGAACCGGTGGGGATTGGTGAAAAAATCCCGAATGAATTTGAACTGGCGGAAATGTTCGGCGTGGGCAGGAGTACGGTGAGGGAGGCCGTGAAGGGACTTGTGACCAAAGGAATATTGGAAGTACGCAGAGGTGCAGGAACTTATGTGGTCAGTACCAGCACTCTGGAGGAAGATCCCCTGGGGTTGGCCAAGCTGGGGGATAAATATAAACTGGCTTTGGAATTGCTGGAAGTACGGATGATGCTGGAGCCGGAAATAGCAGCCATGGCATGCGGGCATATTACGCAGGAAGAAAAAGAGCAGCTGAAAAGGCTGTGCGACGAGGTGGAAGAACTGTATACGGCAGGAAAGAATCATGCGAAGAAAGATGTGGAGTTCCATACCTGCATAGCCAAGTGCAGCGGAAACAGAGTAGTGGAAGTGCTGATTCCCATTATTAATACGGCGGTGCTGACTTTTGTAAACCTGACACAGCGGCAGCTGATGAAGGAAACTTTGGAGACACACCGGGCAATTACGGATTCCATCCTGAAAGGGGATCCGGTGGGAGCCAAATGTGCGATGAATATGCACCTGACTTACAATAGGCAGCGGATTATCGGGATCTATGAGAAGCATTTGGCGGAAGCGAAAAAAGGACAGTAGGAATATTGAGTGCGCAAATAGGCAAAATAGACAAAAGAGACAGGATTTCAAATAGGAATCTGTCCTTTTTTTTGTTAAAAAAGGAGAAAAAAAGAAATGCACATCAGATGTATTGACGCAAAATAACGAATAATATAAAATAATATTAACAAACATAAGATGTCTGACGATGTACGGATGGTGTCGGAAAAGAAACAAAAAACAAAGCAGACAGGCAGGGAAAGGACTGCCGGGAACAGAGTGAAGGAGGTAAGGATATGGCGGCTGAAGCGGCTACATTAGACCCTACCAGACTGATTATTGCAGCGGTGCTGGGGTTGGTAATTTTATTGGTATTGATTATTAAATTCAAGATTCATGCGATGGTTTCCATTCTTTTGGGGGCGTTATCCATCGGACTGATTGCGGGGATGCCTTTTGACGACATTATTCTGGCAGTGAATGACGGCATTGGGAACACATTGAAAGGGATTGCTTTGTTGGTGGGCCTGGGTTCCATGTTTGGGGCCATATTGGAAGCATCCGGCGGGGCGCAGTCCATTGCGGTTACCTTGGTGAATAAATTCGGAGACAGAAGGGCGGCATGGGCGCTGGGCATTACCGGCTTGGTTATCGCGATGCCGGTATTCTTCGATGCAGGGCTGATTATTCTGATTCCTTTGGCTTTTTCGCTGGCAAAAAGGACGAAACGTTCTTCGTTGTTCTATGTGATTCCGCTGTTGGCCGGTCTGGCAGTGGGGCATGCGTTCATCCCTCCCACACCGGGGCCGGTGCTGGTGGCAACCATGCTCAATGTGGAATTAGGCTGGGTTATTCTGGTAGGGGTTTTCTGCGGTGTCTGCTCCATGATAGTGGCAGGACCCATATGGGGGGCATACTGCGGGAAAAAATTTAATATCCCGGTTCCCGAGCATGTGGCGAATCAGGAAGATTTTGACGAGTCCAAGCTGCCAAGCTTCGGGCTGATTGTGGCGATTATCCTTATTCCGTTGGTGCTGATTGTCTTCGATTCGGTTGCGGGCGTAGTGCCGGCATTGGCTCCTGTGCAGCCGATTTTCGGATTCTTGGGTGAGCCTTTTGTGGCTTTGCTTATAGCGACTATCGTGGCAATGTTTGCTTTGGGGACCAGACACGGATATTCTCTGCCGGAATTGGAAAAGATTATGACAAAGTCGTTAGAGCCTACCGGCCTGATTCTTTTAGTGACTGCCTGCGGCGGTGTGCTGCGTTATATGCTGCAATATTCCGGGCTGGGCGATGTCATCGGCAATGCGGTGTCATCCGCCAATCTGCCGTTGGTGCTGGTGGCATTTATTGTGGCTGCTTTGGTAAGGATATGCGTAGGTTCAGCTACGGTAGCCATGACGATGGCGGCAGGCATCGTGGCGGCTATGCCGGGCATTGCAGGGCTGTCCCCGTTGTATCTGGCCTGTGTGACTGCGGCAGTGGCAGGCGGCGCAACGGTCTGCTCACATTTCAATGATTCCGGATTCTGGCTGGTAAAGTCATTGGTGGGACTGGATGAAAAGACGAACCTGAAAACTTGGACTATTATGGAAACGCTGGTGGGCGGCACGGGATTTTTGGTAGCCCTTATAATCTCTTTCTTTGCTTAAAGAAGGCAGGGCGTAAGATAAGGGCAGTAAGGCAATGGATTCGTAGGCAACGGAAATAGAAAACGGAAACAGATGTGAATATGGAGGGAATGATTATGGAGGTTACAGAACTGAAAAGTCAGGAAATGCGAAAGCTGGCTCCGGAATTGGATCCGCTGAGAATCGGGACGGGATGGAAACCGGAAGATTTGGAGAAGCCGCAGGTTATGATTGAGAGCACTTTTGGCGACAGTCATCCGGGAAGCGGGCATCTGGATATTCTGGTGGAGGAAGTGCGTAAAGGAGTGGAGCAGGCCGGCGGGCATGGGGCACGCTATTACTGCACGGATATCTGCGACGGGGAGAGTCAGGGAACGGACGGGATTAATTTCAGTTTGGCCAGCCGTGAAATGATTACCAATATGATTGAAATACATGCCAATGCAACGCCTTTCGATGCAGGAGTATATCTGGCCAGCTGTGACAAAGGGATGCCGGCCAACCTGATGGGATTGGCCAGAGTGGATATTCCGGCAGTGGTAGTGCCGGGAGGGACGATGAATGCAGGGCCGGAAATGCTGACGTTGGAACAGCTTGGTATGTACAGCGCAAAGTTCCAGCGCGGAGAAATCGATGAAGAAAAGCTGAATTGGGCGAAATGCAATGCCTGTCCCAGCTGCGGCGCATGTTCCTTTATCGGAACCGCTTCCACCATGCAGATTATGGCGGAGGCTTTGGGGCTGGCTCTTCCGGGAAGCGCGCTGATGCCGGCAACCAGCCCGGACTTGCTGGACTATGCCAGACAGGCAGGGGAACAGGCAGTGAAACTGGCAACTACGCCCGGTATGCGTCCAAGCGATATTATTACGGAAGCAAGTTTTGAAAATGCTATTTTAGTTCATGCGGCTATTTCCGGAAGCACAAACTGTCTGCTGCATATTCCGGCCATTGCCCATGAATTCGGAATTGAAATCACAGGAGATACTTTTGACCGTCTGCACAGAAATGCCCGTTATTTGCTGAATATCCGTCCGGCAGGGAAGTGGCCGGCAGAATGCTTTTACTATGCGGGAGGTGTTCCGGCCATTATGGAGGAAATCAAGCCGCATCTGCATCTGGAGGTGATGACCGTCACGGGAAAGACTTTGGGTGAGAATCTGGAAGAACTGAAAAAGAACGGTTTTTATGAACGCTGCGAAAAGTGGCTGCAGGAATTTAATGAACGTTACGGCGTGCAGGTGACAAGAACGGATATTATCCGCCCGTATGACAATCCCATCGGCACCGACGGCAGCATTGCCATACTGAAAGGAAATCTGGCGCCGGAGGGTGCGGTCATTAAACATACGGCTTGCCCGAAGGAAATGTTCAAGGCCGTATTGCGGGCAAGGCCTTTTGACAGTGAGGAAGAATGCCTGGATGCGGTTCTGAAGCATAAAGTGGAAAAGGGAGATGCGGTATTTATCCGTTACGAAGGGCCGAAAGGCAGCGGCATGCCGGAGATGTTCTATACGTCGGAAGCTATCAGCAGCGACAAGGAACTGGGCAGAAGCATTGCGCTTATTACGGACGGACGCTTTTCGGGCGCTTCCACCGGGCCGGTGATCGGCCATTGCAGCCCGGAAGCCGTGGACGGAGGCCCTATTGCGCTGGTGGAAGAGGGCGACTTGATTGAAATAGATGTAATGGAAAGAAAGCTGAATATTGTAGGCATTCATGGGGAAAGGAAAACGCCGGAAGAAATAGATGCCATATTGGCAAAAAGGCGGGAAAACTGGGAGCCGAGGGCACCGAAATATGAAAAAGGCGTACTCAGGCTGTTCAGCCAGCATGCGGCAAGCCCGATGAAAGGCGCGTATTTAGAATATTGAGAAATTCTCCCAAGTATGGTAGAATGTGATTTATAATGCGGTCGTTCAGCCGGGGAGGGGAAAAGCTGGCGGCCGGAGTGCAGCATAGAGTAAAGGTGTGAGAAAGAGTCAGGAGAAAAGTTAGGAGGACGAGAGGATGGACTTGAATTTAAGGCCGGCAAGTGAATGCAAATATGATGCGGTTTCTTTGGGTGAGGTAATGCTCCGGCTGGATCCGGGTGAGGGAAGAATCCGTACGGCAAGGTCATTCCGTGCATGGGAAGGCGGCGGGGAGTATAATGTCATCCGCGGGCTGAGAAAATGTTTCGGAATGAATACGGCGGTAATTACGGCTTTTGCCGATAATGAAGTAGGAATGCTGATGGAAGACTTCATTATGCAGGGCGGAGTGGATACTTCATTGATTAAGTGGATGAAGACAGACGGAATCGGACGCGTATGCAGGAACGGGCTGAATTTCACCGAACGGGGGTTTGGCATCCGCGGAGCAGTCGGCTGTTCGGACCGTGCGAATACCGCAATTTCCAAGGCAACGCCGGAGGATTTTGACTTTGAGTATATTTTCGGGGAACTGGGTGCCCGCTGGCTGCATACCGGGGGAATTTATGCGGCACTTTCCGAGCAGTCATGTGAAACCGTAATCGCGGCACTGAAGGCAGCAAAGAAATACGGAACGCTTATTTCCTATGACTTGAATTACCGCCCGTCCATGTGGAGCGCAATCGGCGGTCAGGCTAAGGCACAGGAAGTGAATAAGGAAATTGCAAAGTATGTGGATGTGATGATCGGCAATGAAGAAGACTTTACCGCATGTCTGGGCTTTGAAATTGAAGGCAATGATGAAAATTTAAAGGAACTGAATCTGGACGGATATAAGAAAATGATTAATGAGGCGGCGAAGACCTATCCTAACTTTAAAGCCGTAGCAACTACCCTCCGTGAGGTAAAAACAGCCACGGTCAATGATTGGAGCGCAATTTGCTGGGCTGACGGCGAGATTTACAAAGCCAAGGATTATAAGGGACTGGAAATTATGGATCGTGTAGGCGGAGGGGACTCTTTTGCCTCCGGATTGATCTACGGGCTGATGACTACCGGGGACGCAGGGCTGGCAGTGAATTACGGTGCGGCACACGGGGCATTGGCAATGACTACGCCGGGCGATACGACCATGGCAAGCAAGAAAGAAGTGGAAGCTATTATGGGCGGCGCAGGCGCAAGGGTGCAGAGATAACCGGCCAGGCGGAATATATAAGAGAGAAAAAATATAAAAAGAGGAAAATCAGTGCAGCCGGAGACGGAGGCACTGATTTTTTAGGCGTGGCCGGCATTAAAACAGAGTGCTTAAATGTCAATGTCGTTAACTTAAGCCGCAGCCCCCATCAGGAACGATGTTTTTATTCGGACACGCTTTCGCTCTGCGGCAAACGCAACGGTACTAAGGTACTAAAATACAGCGCCTAAGTGCCGGCGTTTTTCGGGTTCTCGACGCAGGAAATGTCAGAAGGAAAAGATTTGGGAAAACGGGGGATATTATGGAGACTGTCTGCCGCAGTATTTTCAGGGCAATTCATGAAGAAAAATGGTTAAGCATAGAGTATAGGAACGGACAGGAAGAGGTGACGAGATATTGGATCGGCATTGTCAGCATTCATCCCGAAAAGAGATATATGCATGTGGAAGGCCTCCATCTGATGCAATATACTACGAAAAAACTAGTGGTTTATATAGATGCCATTTTGTCTGCGGAGGTGATTGACGGTTCCTATTTCCGGACGGACAGAGGCCTGACGGAGGATATAGGGAGGAATCCGCAGAAATACCGTTCGGTATTCGGGAATGTGGCCAATCTGAAAGTGCTTAACTATCTGGCGGACTGCAACAAACTGGACGCAACGCCTTATAAGACGGATTATGCCCTGATTCAGCAGTTGGACAGGGATTGGAACGGCCGGTACAGTTTGAGCCAGGAGCAGTTCCGGGAGATTGTCAGGAATTTTCAGGCGGGCACAAAGCAGGAAAATAAAAACCGGAAAATGAAACAGCTGGCATTGAATGTGCTGAGCATTCATACAAAACAGGGACTGTATGTGCTTGCCTACCGGAAGGTGCGCTTGGATGTGATTCAGAGGACACTTAGGAAGGAAGAGGAAATCACGGTCTGCACGGAATTTACCATAAACGGCGTAAAGCAGAGCATACGGCGTTTTCTGGATGCGGAGGACTATGAACTGCTGGGGGACTTTGCAGCCAACGAGGAACGGATTAAGGACAGGATTACCATGGGCAACCCGCAGATAAACGGCGTAGACGACATGCCGTATCTGATAGCGGTGGGGAGGGATATGATTCTGGACTTGGAAAAGGAATATGAGGCCATCCATAAAATGTTTGAGGAGGGAAAGGTGACTTATCCGATCCGGGCATTTTTCGGGGATATGCTGAAGCAGGCGGACAGAAGAAAAAACTATCCCATAGCTTTGCTAAACAGACAGATTAATATGGATCAGCTTTTGGCCATCCACAATGCCATGAAATATCCCTTGGCATATATTCAGGGGCCTCCCGGCACGGGCAAGACAAACACGATTGTCAATACCATTGTTACGGCTTTTTTCAATGAGAGAACCGTGCTTTTCGTTTCCAATAATAATCATCCCATTGACGGTGTCTGTAAGAAACTGCAGAGTATTTCTTACCGTGACAAGGGGGCGGTTCCCTTCCCCATGATAAGGCTTGGCAGCGACGACCGGGTATTGGATGCCTTGGATTACATAAGGGAGCTGTATGAGCGGGTGAAAGACATTCCTATCTATGACAGTACTTTGGAAAGAAACAGGGGGGATAAAGTAACCAGCACCCGGAAACTGACGGAACTGCTTATGCGGCACGAGGAACGTCTGGAATTGCTGGAAAAGGAGGAAGCAATCCGGAAAATGATGGAAGAAAACAGGCATCTTACATTCCGCACACAGCTGCAAGGGGTGCAGCTGGAAGAGGTACGGAAACGGCTGGACGGCATAGGGGAAATTACAGACGGGGAGGCGCTGAAGCTGGTGTTGGAAGATGAGGAGGAATTCCGGAAATATCTGTACTATACTTCCGCCAAATATATTCAGCGTCTGGGAGAGCCGAAGAATGAGGATCTGCTGAAAATTGTCTGCAGTGAGGACAGGAAAGAGAAGGTCAGGGAATTCAATGCATATCTGAAAAAAGAAGAGAACCTGAAAAAGTTCCAGCGGATTTTTCCCATAATAGCCACCACATCCGTTTCCTCCCATAAAATCGGGGAACCCGGCACCTATTTCCATATGGTCATTATGGATGAGGCCAGTCAGGGAAATATTGCCGTTTCGCTGGTGCCCATTATCCGTGGGGAGAGCCTTATGCTGGTAGGGGATCCGCAGCAGCTAAGCCCGGTGATACTGCTCAGCGGAATCGACAATGCAAAGCTGCGTAAGACTTACGGAATAACGGAGGAATATGATTATATGAGAAACTCCGTTTACAAAACCTATCTGGCCTGCGATCCTGTCAGCATGGAAGTGCTGCTAAGCCATCATTACAGATGCAACAGACAGATTATTCATTTCAATAACCAAAAATATTATAATAATAAGCTGGTGATTGACAGTGCCAGCAGGGAGGCTCAGCCGCTGCTGTTTCTGGATATTCCGGACAATATTTCTTATCATAAGAATACATCGCCGCGGGAGGCGGAAGAGATCGTGGAATATGTCAGCCGCAACAAAGACCGGGATATCGGTATCATCACTCCGTTTGCGAACCAAAGAGAACTGATTAACGACATGCTGAAAAGGAACGGCATTGAAAATGTATCCTGCGGCACGGTGCATGCTTTTCAAGGCGATGAAAAGGAGGTAGTGCTGTTTTCTCTGGCACTGACGGAGCAGACAGGGGAAGCCACATACGGATGGCTGAAAAACAACAAGGAATTGATTAATGTGGCCACTTCCCGGGCAAAGGAGCAGCTATTGATTCTTTCCGGCCGGAAGGTGCTGGACCGGCTGCACGGCGAAGGACAGGACGATCTTTACGAATTGGTGCAGTATGTGCAGACAAACGGCACATCGGAAGTGTCGCCGGGAGGAAATGCTTCGCGTGCTCTTGGCATAAAGCCATACAGCACGGAAACGGAGAACGCTTTTCTGGCCACGCTGAACCATGCGCTGGACAATGTGCTGAATACAAGGCAAAAGTGCGTGGTTCGGAAGGAAGTGGCCATTTCCCATGTATTCCAAGACAATGACAGCTATAATGATTTGTTTTATTCCGGCAGATTTGATTTTGTAGTATACGAAAGAGACTATTTTAAAAAGGAAATCCCTATTCTGGCCATAGAACTGGATGGGAGGGAGCATAAGGAAGACAGCTATGTGAAAGAGAGGGACCGGAAGAAAAATGCAATCTGCAGGCAGCATGGGTTCGAACTGATCAGGGTGGAGAATTCGTATGCCAGAAGATATAATTATATGAAAGAGATTTTGATGCATTATTTCCGCAGCGTGAATGGGAGATAGGGAGCGGAAAAAGATTTCCGGGAATTTGCGGGAAAGGTATCCGATGGGGATATTTCCGCCCAAATGCCCGGAATGCGGTTTTGCAGACGGTGCGGCATTACATGGTAAGGGGAATTCCTTTTGTGATTTTACGGTAAATTTTCCATATGATTACGGCCGGAAAACTTATCATTAAGTAGAATGTAGCCAATATGCCTACTAAGCCGCCTATAATTGCAATCAATAAAACTCCGATATTCATAAAAAATCCTCCTATATGATATTCTGTATGATTTTTGGCGCTGCTTTGCGGAAATAACGGTGAATCCATTGTCTGTCTTTTGCGGCAGTGCTGTATGGCCGGAGGTTGGATGATGCATGTTTTTGTCTGCGGCTGCGGCTTTCTGCACAAAATCGGGCAGTGGGAGTCATGGTTATTTCTGCATAGCAGTGGCAGGTTCCGTGAGAATGAGCCGGGGGTATGGCAAATTGTCCGGAACCTGTCTTATTATAGTTGAAAATTGGGAGTGAAAAAATAGGATGGGCGGTTCTTTAGCATTATCTTAACTGTTGGGGGAGGGGGGACGCGCCGGATGGAGTTACCCTGCGGGCAGGGCGGACCGGCATCAGGTTCTTTGGTCTTTCTGTCTGGCGGCGGCTGTATGTAGTGTTTTGAGTTCTGTATCAAAAATGGGGGATTTCTAACTGCTTTTTCCGGCCGGATTGCTGCCAGGGCGGCTGAACTCCCTTCGGTCAGACAACGCCGCCCAATGCGGCAGTAATCCGGCCGGAAAAAGCAGTAAGAAATACCTCCATTTTTTCTAAAGAACTCAAAACACTACATACAGCCGCCGCCAGGCAGAAAGGCCAAAGAACCTGATGCCGGTCCGCCCTGCCCGCAGGGTAACTCCATCCGGCGCTGGGTATCGGGAGGCGAGGGGAGAGAATGGAATTTGTGCCAAAGGAAGGCGTATGGCGGGCTATGTCACCTGAATTTGGTGTAAGTATCATGCAAAGTAGTGAAACGATACGTCGTAGTACAGATATGGGGAATGAATTTTCAAATATAGCGTGGGAAGGGGGAGGATGGCGGGGGGCAGGGGCCTTGGCCTTTTAGTTGGGGG
>CAJUIM010000048.1 GCA_910586275.1 uncultured Lachnospiraceae bacterium
CTCGCGCACGGGCGTCCGCCTCCCAACATTACATTCAGGCTGAACTGTTACAAATTCCGTGGGTAAAATGAAATAGCAGTTGCAATCGCTCATATTGCATTGTATAATGTATGCGGTAAAACGGATGTGAAAGAATTCCCTGCAGTTTAGCTGTGATAACCCGGACTGTCTGTATCCTTGTATGGGAAAGCAGGTGCCGGAGGGGCGGAAATGTCCGGTGGTTATCAGTCTTTGCTCAGAAAGGTGATGTATGGCCTTTGGGGCAAAGATTATTTTATGCTGTAGATCATCGGAATGTAGGGCGGGAATACAAGAAGCTGTGAAAGGAATGTGCCGGCCATGGTGTCCATAAAAGATGTTGCGAAGCATGCGGGGGTTGCGATTTCCACCGTGTCCAAGGTGTTGAATAATTATCCTAATGTGAGTGAGGAAACGAAGCGGAAAGTGAATCAGGCGGTAGAGGAACTGAATTTTGTGCCGAATTCGGTGGCGGCGGCTTTGTCCTCCAAGCAGTCGGGGCGTATTGCGCTGATATTGAAGATGAATGCTAAGACACAGGCTATTGACGAAATCGATATGCAGTATCTTTCGGCGGCAATTCATAAGGCAACGGAATTGGGGCTGGATGTGGTCACTTTTTTCTATTCTATGTTTGAGGGGAAGACGGCGGAGGAGGTGACAAGATATCTTTTGGCTCAGAGCATTCACGGGATTGTTATTTACGGCATCTCCAAGGAGGATAAGGTGCTGCATAAGATTATCCGGTCCCAGACTTTTAAAGCGGTGGCAGTGGATGCACCTTTTTATAATAAGAATACATCTTCGGTTTGGATAGATCAGGAAAGGGCGCAGTATGATGTGGCCAGAAAAACCGTGGAGGAGAATAGGAGCGGGAGTATTCTTTATATTGCCGGGAAGAAGAACGGTTATGTGACCGACGGGCGGCTGAAGGGGGTCCGGCGGCTGGCGGAGGAGAAGAAGCTGAAGCTGATGGTGAGGAACGGTGATTTTTCCGAACTGCAGGCAAGGAACCTGACGTTCCAATATGCCAGAAATAAGGATGCTATCGTCTGTGCATCGGACCTGATGGCAATCGGGGCCATGCGTGCATTGATGGAGATGGATATTTTCCGGCCGGTATGTGGGTTTGACGGTATAGTTCTGATGGGGTACGCGGGAAAGCAGATGAATACCGTGAGGCAGGATTTTGCAAGGATTTCCGCGGCGGCAGTGGAAGAACTGTATCGGCTGACGGAGGGCGGAGAGGGCAGGAACTTAGTGCTGGATTACAGTCTTGCCAGGATGGAATATTTGGATATTATCTGCTGATTTTCATAATAATGGAAAAAAAATCTGTATACTTTGCCGATTGCAGAAAACGTTTTCCTATGGTAATTTATTATTGTGAAAAGTATCCCGCAGCGGCTGCGGGCAGAAGCCTGTCCGGAAAGACGGATACTGGCGGCATAATGTTGAAACAGTGCAATAAAATGCAGGAAACATGGCAAATATAAGGATAACAAACGACAATGTCATTTTCTTTAAGGAACCGTTATAAAGTTAGATCGATTTCTAACGGTCCTCGACAATGCAATCACTGTAAATGTATCAGTTTCATAGGACTGAACTGTTGCGCAAAAATAATACATGAAAAAGTGAGGTAAATGTATGGTACAGCAAACAAATTTGCAGAAGGATGTTTTGGTAATGAATCTGGAACAACAGCTGGAGGAACTGGCAAAAGAGATGTTCCAGAAGAAAGTGGAAGATTTGGGCGATCGGGAGGTTTATTTTGTAGTTCTGGAATTGACAAAGCGGCTGATGAATGTTTCCGAGCAGATTTCCGGTGAGAAGAAAATTTATTATATCTCCGCAGAATTCCTTATTGGCAAACTGCTTTCCAATAATCTCATTAATTTGGGCGTATATGACAAGATTGCCACTATTCTTAAGGCAAAGGGAAAGGAACTGGCGAAAATCGAAGAGATCGAGCCGGAGCCGTCTCTGGGCAATGGCGGATTGGGAAGGCTGGCAGCATGTTTCTTGGATTCCATTGCTACTTTGGGACTGCCGGGGGAAGGCATCGGGCTGAATTATCATTATGGCCTTTTTAAACAGGTATTTAAGGATAAGCTGCAGACTGCGGAGAAAAACGACTGGATAGAGGAACGTTCTTGGCTGACGAAGACGGATATTACTTTTGACGTATATTTCGGAAAGAAGAAAGTGACTTCCAGATTGTATGATATTGACGTGGCAGGGTATGACAATGGCGTGAATAAGCTTCGTCTGTTCGATATTGAATCTTTGGATGAGAGCATCGTAAAGAAAGGGATTGATTTCGACAAAGAAGATATCGAAAAGAACCTGACTTTGTTCCTATATCCTGACGACTCCGATGAGGCGGGCAACCTGCTTCGGATTTATCAGCAGTATTTCATGGTCAGCAATGCGGCGCAGCTGATTCTCCATGAGATGAAAGAAAAGAAATATGATCTGCGCAAAATGTATGACCATGCCGTAATCCAGATTAACGATACGCATCCCACTATGGTGATTCCGGAACTGATCCGTATCCTTGTGGAGGAAAAAGCATTTACGATGGATGAGGCGGTTGAGGTGGTTAGCAGGACATGTGCCTATACGAACCATACGATCCTGGCTGAAGCATTGGAGAAATGGCCGCTGAAGTATTTGGAGAAAGTAGTTCCTCAGTTAGTGCCTATCATTAAGGAACTGGACAAACGGGTAAGGGCAAAATATGACGATCCGAAGGTGCAGATCATTGATGCGGATGACAAAGTGCATATGGCTCATATTGATATCCACTTTGGTTTCTCCGTAAACGGCGTTGCGGCTATCCATACGGAAATCCTGAAAAATACGGAACTGCATGCCTTTTATGAACTGTACCCGGAAAAATTCAACAATAAGACAAACGGCATCACGTTCCGCAGATGGCTGCTCTCCTGCAACCATGAACTGGCAGATTTCCTCACAAAGACAATCGGCGACAGCTATAAGAAGGATGCCGACAAGCTGGAAAAACTTCTGGATTTCGTTGACAGTCAGGAAGTGCTGGATAAACTGGCAGAGATTAAGATGGACAGCAAAAAGGCTTTGGCCGCTTATGTGAAAGAAGCGGAAGGGGTAACGCTGAATCCGGATTCCATCTTTGATATACAGATTAAGAGGCTGCATGAGTATAAGCGTCAGCAGATGAATGCCCTTTACATTATCCATAAGTATCTGGAAATCAAGGGCGGAAAGAAACCTTCCACGCCGCTGACCTTTATCTTCGGTGCAAAGGCAGCTCCGGCTTATGTGATTGCGCAGGACATCATTCATTTGCTGCTTGTTTTGCAGGAAATCATTAACAATGACCCGGAAGTCAGCCCTTATATGACGCTTGTGATGGTAGAAAATTATAACGTAAGCTATGCGGAAAAACTGATTCCTGCATGCGATATCTCCGAGCAGATTTCTTTGGCTTCCAAGGAAGCTTCCGGTACGGGAAATATGAAATTCATGCTGAACGGAGCGGTGACTCTCGGCACTTCGGACGGCGCAAACGTGGAGATCCATGAGTTGGTAGGCGATGACAATATTTACATTTTCGGTGAGAAATCCGAGGAAGTCATTGCCCATTATAAGAAGGCCGATTATGTTTCCAAGGATTATTATGAGAAGAGTCAGGTAATCAAGGAAGCCGTGGACTTTATCGTCAGTGAGAAAATGCGGAAGATCGGCCATAAGGAAAATCTGGAGAGACTGTATAAGGAACTGCTGAACAAAGACTGGTTCATGACATTACTGGATCTGGAAGATTATATAGAGACTAAGGATAGGATGTTCAAAGATTATGAAGACAGGCAGAAGTGGAAGAAGATGATGCTTGTGAACATTGCAAAGGCAGGGTTCTTCTCTTCCGACCGGACGATTGAGGAATATAACAGGGATATATGGAAATTAAGGTAATAGTATTTTAAGGCAGCCTGCATTTCGTCCGGTAAAAAAAGTCGGAGAAACAGAGGAAGGGCGGACATTGAGTAACATGTCCCGCCCTTTTTCCTATGAAAAGAAAATCGGTATCCGTTTGTAATTTTTTCTGTTTAGAGGTATAATAAGAGTGTTGTCCGGCACGAAAATAAAAATTGCGTTCCGGAAAGTGGGAGGATTCATGTTCATTGTTCATATACTGGCACTTTCGGTCCTTATATCCGGCATTGCCTGGAAGTTCAGGCTGCAGTTCACGGAAGCGATCCCTATCGGCTGCTCTGTCTTAGTGCTTGTGCTTTATATGCTTTCTTTTTTCGGGGCATTGCCGTTTTCGGATTTTCTGGCCGTCGGCATGCTGTCGGCGGTCTTTTTCTTTGCCGTGCGTATGGACAAAGAGGAGCGGAGGGCTATGGCCGGATATATCCGCCGGGAATTTTCCCACGGCGGCACATGGGCGGCTCTGCTGATGACGGTCATTGTGACAGTGTGCGTCAGCCAAAAGGCAGTCAGCTGGTGGGATGATTATAATTTTTGGGCGACGGACGTAAAGTCGCTGTTTTATTTGGATGGATTTGCGGGAAAATATAGGAATGTGGCGGCGGAGTTTGGGGATTATCCGCCGGGCACACAGATGATAAAATGGTGGTTTGCGCATTTTTCACCGAGAGAGTTTAAAGAAGGGCTGATGTTTGCCGGATATTATTTTATGAATCTGGCGTTTCTCTTCCCTATGCTGAAAGCGCTGAAGAGGAGGAATGTGCTGCTGATGACCGCAGGGGCGGCGGCATTATGGCTTTTTCCGACGGTGGCGGAAGTGTTCTGGTGCGACGGCTGCTGTGCGGATCTGACGATGGCTCTTGTTTACGGGAATTTTCTTGTGTCTGTGGCGGACAGGGACAGGCATGGAAGATTTTTTTATTACGCCAGACAGGCATTGTTCCTGTCAGTGCTGGTGCTGATAAAAAATACAGGGGTTCTCTGGGCGGCGTTCGGCCTGTTGTTTGACTATGGGTTCCATTGGATCAGTCATAGGGCGGAAAGCATGGGGCAGGCCGGGAAAAGGGCAGACCGGAAAGCATTGCTTTTGGTTACGGTGTTTCCGGTTCTGACGGAAGGATCGTGGCTGGGATTCTGCCTGTGGAACCGGAGGATAGCCAAACTTACCGGGACTGCAGTGCAGATGGCCACGGGAGGCATGAATCTGCCGGCATATCAGGAAGATATGGTAAAGGCTTTTGCAGAGGCTTTCGTGGCATGGCCCCTTCACAGATGGAAAACGGCGGCGTTGGATATTACGCCTTTAGGGATGTTCTGTCTCTTGCTGCTGTTTGTATTTCTGCTTGGCAGGTTCCGAATTCTGGATAAGAAACAGGCTTGGTATATCGGGGGCTATCTGGGGGTGACGGGCATTTTGTTTTATGCCATAAACCTGATAAGCCATCTCACTATATTTGCGGTGGAAACTCAGTATCTGGAACCTTTCGGGATGGTTTCCTCCATAGAGCGGTATGGGGCGCCGTTTGTGATCGGGGGGCTGTATCTGCTGGCGTATCTGACCATGGAGAAATGCAGTTCCAAAGCCGGTATCCTTCTCTGCATGGCATTTGTTTTTCTGACCGCGGATTATGGCAGCGCTTGGCGGGCACTCTATAGTTACCGGGAACGGACAGAGGGGATTTTGGCAGAACGGGAACAGGTGGTGGACGAGGCGGCGGAAGCTTTCCTGGAAACCGTGGGTGCAGGCCAAAAGGGCAATACGGGGCGTGTTTTGTATCTGCGTGACAGTTCGGATGTGAGCTGGGTGAGAAATACTTATATTGCATACGAAGCATCGCCGGTATCGGTGATGTGCGGCAATATGGATGCGTCCACGGTGGGGGAAGAGGACGTGGCAAGGGCAGTCAGGGATTGCCATGCGGAGTTTCTGTATGTGGACGGTTCGGCCAGAGCCGGCGAGGCGGTATTTCAGGCCTTGGCAGGGGGCGGGACTTTTCGGTTTGAGAGCGTATATAGGGTGCAGGAAGGGGAAGAGGGGATTTTCCTGGAGCCTTTGATCGGGGAATAAAATGATGCAGATTTGATGCAATTATGATGGGAATATGATGCATGCCTTCTGTAAGATAAGATTACGGCAGGGACCGGAAAGGCCGGGAAACTTGCAGGGGCGTGAGCATCATAGCCTGCATGAATAAAGGTGGGACTATGGAGCAGAGTGAAATAAGGCTGGAAGTGCCGGTTATTATACCGTCTTATGAACCGGACGGGAAATTGATCGGCCTGCTGAAAGCATTGAAAAGCACGGGCTTTCGGAATCTTGTGCTGGTGGACGACGGGAGCGGCAGGGAGTATGGGCACTATTTTGAATCGGCAAAGGTAGATTACGGCTGTACCGTACTGCATCATGCAGTGAACAGGGGAAAGGGGTGCGCGCTGAAGACGGCTTTCGATTACTGCCTGCAGACATTTCCCCATGTGCCCGGAGTGATTACCGCGGATTCGGATGGCCAGCATCTGCCGGAATGTATCTTGGCGTGCGCGGATGCCATGCTGGCGAACCCGGGGGCATTGGTACTTGGCTGCAGATGCTTTGAAGGGGAGGGCATCCCGGTCCGCTCGGGCTTTGGGAATAAGTGCACAAGGGTTGTGATGAAGTATCTGACAGGAATTACTGTTTCCGATACGCAGACCGGGCTGCGGGGTATACCGTTGGCTTTTGCGGGACAGCTTCTGTCGGTGAAGGGGGAGCGGTTTGAGTTTGAGACGAATATGCTGCTGGAAACCAAGGTAAGGAAAATTCCCATTGTGGAGGTGCCGATTCATACGGTTTATATTGAGGAAAACAAGACGAGCCATTTCAATCCGGTAAAGGATTCGGTGAGAATATATATGATTTTTGGGAAGTTCTTGTTTTCTTCCCTGTCTTCCAGCGTCGTTGACTTGGCGTTGTTTTCGCTGTTCTGCGTATTGCTGAGAGGGATGCGTTGGGGAGGGATTACTTATATTACGGCGGCGACGGTATTGGCAAGGGTGCTTTCCGCACTCTATAATTATTTGCTGAATTTTAAGGTAGTGTTTCAGAGTGACGGCACGGTACGGAGCACGCTGCCGCGTTATGTGCTGCTGGCTGTGGTGCAGATGTCTTTCAGTGCGCTGCTGGTGGGGAAGCTGTATCCTTTGGTGGGGGGACTTGAAGTATTTGTAAAGATGCCGGTGGATATTCTGCTGTTTTTCGGCAGCTTTATTATCCAGAGGGAATTTGTGTATGCGGGAAACGGACGATAGCATAAGATGCCGCCGTTTCACGAAGTGGCGTTGGAATGACGGTAAACATATAATATACCATATATGGAATCATTAAAAATACATAAGAATGGGATTTGGTTAAAATGACAGTTTTTACGGGAATGGAGTTTCTGTTTCGGTTTTTTCCGGTATTTCTTGCCGGTTATTATATGGTTCCTGCAAAATACAGGAACGAAGCTCTCTTGGTTGGAAGCATTTTGTTTTATGCCGCAGGAGAGCCTTACTTTGTGCTGCTGCTGTTGGCGGCAGTATGGCTGAATTATATGTTTGCCTGGAAGGTGATTTATTATAGGGATAAGAAGAGGCTGAAGAGGCGGAGCAAGGGCTGGCTTGGGGCAGCATTGGTGATTGATGCAGGTTTGCTGGCGGGATTTAAAATGTCGGCTTTTTTTCTTGGGGAAAGCATGATGCCCTTAGGGATGAGTTTTTATCTGTTTAAAATGATTTCTTTTCAGGCAGATGTTTACCGTGGGGAAATAAGGGTTTTGCCTACATTCCGGCAGACCGCTTCTTATTTCACGATGTTTCCTCAGTTGGTGTCCGGTCCCATCATGAGGTATAACGACGGAGTATTGGATGCGGAGAAGAGGGATTATTCTTGGGAAAATGCGGAAAAAGGGCTTTGGTATTTTGCCGTCGGACTGGGAACGAAGGTATTGCTGGCAGACCGGTTGGCGATTCTCTGGAAGGATATCAGTGTAATCGGATATGAAAGCATTTCCACGCCTTTGGCTTGGCTGGGTGCTTTTGCCTATTCCATGGAACTGTATTTTGACTTCTGGGGGTATTCTCTTATGGCATCGGGCATATGCGTCATGCTTGGTATGCCTTTTATCCTGAATTTTGATCATCCTTATGCTTCGAAAGGAATTTCGGAGTTTTACAGACGGTGGCATATTACATTGGGGAGTTTCTTTAGGGATTATATTTATTTTCCGTTAGGAGGCAGCAGGGGCGGGAACAGCAGGACGATGAGGAATCTGCTGGCGGTGTGGCTGCTTACCGGTTTTTGGCATGGAGGCAGCCTGAATTTCATTCTTTGGGGAATGGTGCTGTTTCTGCTGATTGCTGCTGAAAAATTATGGCTGGGGAAGGTGTTTCAGAAGGTTCCTTTGCTGGGGCGGGGATATGTGCTTTTGTTCATTCCTATTACATGGGTCTTTTTTGCCATTACGGATTTGGAACAGCTGTCGGTTTATTTGGGAAGAATGTTTCCTTTTGCGGGAGGCGGCGTAGCGGTGAATGCCAATGATGTGGTGAAGAATCTGGAGATGTATGGGGTTTATCTGGTGTGCGGCATGATCTGGTGTGTGCCGGCAGTTTACCGCTTTCTGGAACGCCGGCGGAAAAATCCGTTGGTTGCGGTATTGACGGCAGGGGTTTTTTGGCTGTCCGTATATTGTCTGGTAAGTATGGAAAGCAATCCGTTCGCTTACCTGAAGTTCTGATTTAGGATGGATCTTGGCGGAGAGCAGGCAGGGAGAGGAAGGCATGCAGAAAGGGCCGGCGGTGGCCGGCAAAGAGCGGGAGTGCGGAAAGGATGGCTCAAAGACACTGGGGCATGCAATCGGATGGCCGGGACGGGACAGACGGAATGGAACATTGGGGCTGATGATGACAGATTTGGGATAGGATGAAGGTGCTGTTATGAAATGGATAAGAAAATGTCCGGTTTTTTTCCTGCTGACGGTGAGCGGGCTGCTTTTTTCGGCAACCGGACTCGCAGGAATGTTTACGGTATACGGAGAGTATGGGCTGCAGCCAGTGAAGCAGCCTTTCCTTGTGCTGATGATGGAAGGCATAGATAAGGGAGTCATGCCTTGGGAAGCGTGGAGCGGCCTGCCGGCGGCAGGCAGTGAAGTGACTGCGGCATCCGCGGAACCGGAAGGAACCGGTCAGAGCATTGAAGAACTGGAGCCGCCTGCCGGGGAAGCTGCGGCCGGACGGGATGGGGCAGGGGAAGCATTCTCTTCTCCGGCTGCCGGGATGGAGTATGCGGCGGCAGAAGCAGAAACTGTAGAGACAGGAGCGGAACCTAGGGTGTCTGCCGGGAACGCGGGTGGGGCAGAGGAAGGAACTGCGGAACCGGTGGAACCGGAAAGCTATGATTTTCAGGAAGTGACGGAGGATTATTTCAACGATGCGGTATTTATCGGCGATTCGCGTACGGTAGGATTGTTTGAGTATGGAGGATTGGAGGAACGGGCGGATTTTTTTGCCAAGATTTCTCTTACCATTTATGACGTATTTACGGCAACGGTGGGAAAGGACGAGGAGACCGGGGAAAAGATTACGGTGGAGGATGCTCTTTTAAAGAAGCAGTATGGCAAGGTATATCTGATGCTGGGAATCAATGAACTGGGCACGGGGAATACGGAATATTTTATGGAGCACTATACGGAGGTCGTGCAGAAGATAAGGGAAATGCAGCCGGATGCCATTATTTTTGTAGAAGGAATTATGCGCGTAGCCGGTGAGAAGAGCGAAAATGACCCGATTTTCAACAATGCAAAGATCAATGAAAAAAATGACGCCATTGCCGCGTTGGCCGATAACAGGGATATTTTCTATATTGACGTGAATGAGGCGGTATGTGACGAAAACGGGGATTTATATAGTGATTATACCATTGACGACATACATCTGAAGGCTAAGTATTATTCCCTATGGAAGGATTTTCTTCTGCAGCACGGGATTGTAAGAGGCTGAGGACATTTATGCTGTTCCTAAGTCTATCCATGCAGTCTGCCCCATGAGTTCCGTTTCTGTTAATGCATGCGAATAATTTTTCGGATTTTCAGGATAATATTTCATTATGAATTATGGCTGATGAAGCAGAAATAGGATATCTGTAAGTTTGGAAAGGAGCATGCGCAGGAGTATGGGTCAGGAAACAGGTGGAACATGTATATTAGGAAAGCAGAGTTTGGAAATAAAGAATCCCGTCTACATCAGGGAGAGCGCCAGCGTGGTAGGGACGAAAGAAGGGCAGGGACCTTTGGCAGAACTGTTTGACATGGTGGGGCAGGATGATATGTTTGGCTGCAATTCTTGGGAAGAGGCGGAAAGCAGCTTACAGAAAGACGCGGTATATCTGGCATTGGGGAAAGCAGGGATGGAAAAGGAGGAACTACGGTATCTTTTTGCCGGCGATTTGCTGGGACAGTCCATTGCCAGCAGTTTCGGGCTGGCAGGCTATGAGGTGCCGCTGATCGGACTGTACGGAGCCTGCTCAACCTGCGGTCTTTCTCTAAGCTTGGGGGCGATGGCGGTCAATGCAGGCTATGCGGAACATGTGGCTTGTGTGACTTCCAGTCATTTTGCCAGTGCGGAGAAGGAATTCCGGTTTCCCCTAGGGTATGGAAACCAGCGGCCGCTCTCGGCTTCCTGGACAGTTACCGGCAGCGGGGCATTTATTCTCAGCAATACACCCGGGAAAAAGGCACGCGCCAGGATAACGGGGCTGACGACAGGGAAGATCATGGATTACGGGCTGAAGGATTCCATGAACATGGGAGCCTGCATGGCTCCGGCGGCCTGTGACAGCATTTACCAGAATTTGAAAGACTTCGGAAGGCAGCCTTCCGATTATGATAAGATTATTACGGGCGATTTGGGCACGGTAGGGCAGCATGCGCTGATTGACTTGTTAAACGAAAGGGATTTTGATATTTCCGGCCAGCATATGGACTGCGGGATTGAAATTTATGACGCAAAGGCACAGGATACCCATGCGGGGGGAAGCGGCTGCGGCTGCAGTGCGGTGACTCTGTCGGCTTATATATTGAAAAAAATAGAAGAAGGGGTGTGGAAGCGGGTGCTTTTTGTGCCTACCGGCGCTCTTCTGAGCAAGACCAGTTTCAATGAGGGACAGACCGTGCCGGGGATTGCCCATGGGATTGTGATAGAGTCTGTCTGAGAAATCAAAAGTTATAATTGAAATACGGAAGCATTCACGTTAAAATATAGGCTATGCAGCGCAAATAATAAGAAAGGATGAATGCTATGATAAAAAGAGCATGGTGGAAGGAAGCGGTAGTATATCAGATTTATCCCCGCAGCTTTATGGACAGCAACGGAGACGGAATCGGGGACCTGAAAGGGATTACCTCACGGCTGGATTACTTAAAGGAACTGGGGATTGACGTGATTTGGCTGTCGCCGGTGTATCAGTCGCCAAACGACGATAACGGGTACGACATCAGTGATTATCAGGCTATTATGCAGGAATTCGGCACGATGGATGATTTTGACGAGATGCTTTCGGAGGCGCATAAGCGGGGAATCCGGATTGTCATGGATTTGGTGGTGAATCATACTTCCGACGAACACAGATGGTTTGTGGAGAGCAGGAAGAGCGTGGACAGCCCGAAGCGTGATTACTATATATGGCGGAAAGGCAAAGAGGACGGGCAGCCGCCCAATAACTGGGGCTCCTGCTTCAGCGGTTCCGCTTGGCAGTATGACGATGCCACGGATATGTATTATCTTCATCTGTTTTCCAAAAAGCAGCCTGACCTGAACTGGGATAACAGCGCGGTAAGGGACGAAGTGTTTTCCATGATGGATTGGTGGTGCAGAAAAGGGATTGACGGGTTTCGGATGGATGTCATCAGCATGATATCCAAGACGGCGGATATGCCGGACGGAAAAGTAGGGGAAGGAGCCATATACGGCGATTTCGGCCCATATTGCATCCATGGCCCCAATGTACACCGTTATCTGAAGGAAATGAATGAAAAAGTGCTGTCCCGTTATGACCTGATGACGGTAGGGGAAACTGCGGGAGTGACTGTGGAAGAGGCATTGAAGTATGCGGGAGAAGAGGCGCATGAACTGAACATGGTGTTCCAGTTTGAGCATGTGGATTTGGGAAATGTCAACGGGAAGTGGAACAGAAATCCGGTGCCGCTGACGGAGTTTAAGAAAGTGATGTCCAAATGGCAGACATGCCTGAAAGGTAAGGCATGGAACAGCCTCTTTCTGGGGAACCATGACCAGCCTAGGTGCGTATCCCGTTTCGGAAACGACAGCGCCCCATATAGGGAACTGTCCGCGAAGATGCTGGCCACTTGCCTGCATATGATGCAGGGAACGCCGTATGTATACCAAGGAGAAGAACTGGGCATGACCAATTATCCTTTTACGGACATAGGCCAGTTCAGGGATATTGAGAACTTGAATGCATATAGGGAGTTGGTGACGGAAAGCCATCTGTGGGAAGAAAAGGAACTGATTTCCTGTTTTCAGTACAAAAGCAGGGACAATGCCCGCACGCCGATGCAATGGGACGACACGGAAAATGCAGGGTTCAGTACAGGAACGCCTTGGATTGGGGTAAATCCTAATTATAAGGAAATCAATGCAAAAGAACAGACGGGAAATCCGGATTCCGTATTCTGCTATTACAAGAAACTGATTGCATTGAGGAAAGAACATCCGGTTATTGTATATGGGGATTATGAATTGCTGATGCCGGAGGATACGTCCGTGTATGCTTACATAAGAAGGCTGGACGGACAGAGCCTGCTGGTGCTTTGCAACTTTTCCTCAGAGGCGAAGAAAGCCGATATTCCGGCACAGTTTTCAGGGACAGGCGTAAAAGTGCTGATTTCCAACTACGGAAGGGACTCGGCGGACGGTATCGGGGAATTGCGGCCGTATGAAGCGGCAGCCGTGCTGGCGGCGGCTCCGTGAATGGCAAGGTAATTCCACTGCGGCGGACAGGGAGAGAAGGCATCCCTGTCCGTTTTCTGACTGTTATGAAATGTATGTCAAAAAAAATACAAGTTATGTCAGGACACTTGAAGTCAGGCGTTCCTGCTGTTATAATTTTACACGAAAATACGGAAAGGGAAAATGGCCATGAAACAGAAGGAAGAGCATCTTTTCAGCAATAAAGATTTATGGAGGCTATTGGTTCCTTTAGTGATTGAACAATTGCTGGCATCGCTGATGGGCACTATTGACACGATGATGGTAAGCAATATCGGCTCCGCTTCCATATCGGCAGTTTCGCTGGTGGATTCCATTAACATATTAGTCATACAGGCATTTTCTGCACTGGCAGCAGGCGGTACCATATTGTGTTCGCGGTACATAGGGCATAAGGATATCAAAGAGGCGAAGCGTGCCGCAGAGCAGGTTATTTTCATTGTGGCCGTGACGGCAGCCGCAGTCACTTCCTTATGTCTTAGTTTCCGGGAGCCTTTGCTGAGGCTGGTGTTCGGAAGCGTGGAGCCGGCTATTATGGAGGCATCAAAGACTTATTTCTTTTATACGGCGCTTTCTTTTCCGTTCATAGCATTGTACGGAGCCGGTTCTTCCGTGCTGCGTGCACAGGCGGACACCAGAAGGCCAATGACAATTTCCGTGGTTTCTAATTTTCTTAATGTGGGAGGGAACGCATTCCTGATATGGGGACTCCATATGGGGGTGGCAGGAGCGGCAGTTTCCACTCTTGTCTCCCGTATTTTCTGTGCACTGGCGGTATTTGTTGTTCTGCGGAAGCCGGGGCAGATGATTGAGATACGGAACTATTGGAACATGCGCCCCGATTGGGGACTGATACGCAAGGTGTTGGGAATCGGCATTCCCTCCGGCGTTGAGAACAGTATGTTTCAGTTCGGGAAACTGGCGATACAGTCCACGGTATCCACGCTGGGGACGGCGGCCATTGCGGCGCAGGCCATGACCAATATTCTGGAAAGCCTGAACGGCGTGGCAGCCGTAGGAGTGGGCATAGGGCTGATGACCGTGGTGGGGCAGTGCATCGGCGCGAACAGGGAAGACGAGGCCGTATATTATATCAAAAAGCTTTCCGTAATAGCAGAGGTAGTGCTGACCGTCAGCTGTCTCACCGTATTTGCACTGACAAAGCCGATTACCATGCTGGGCGGTATGGAAACGGAGAGTGCGGCGCTTTGCCTTTGGATGACTGCCGCCATTACGGTAATGAAGCCTTTAGTATGGACGCTGTCCTTTATTCCCGCATACGGTATGCGGGCAGCAGGGGATGTGCGTTTCTCCATGGTAACTTCCTGTGCCAGCATGTGGCTGTGCCGTGTGACATTGAGCGTATTCCTTTGCAGGCATATGGGATTTGGGCCGATGGGCGTATGGATCGGCATGTTTACGGACTGGACGGTGAGGGCGGCGGCTTTTTCGCTGCGTTTTAAGAGCAGGCATTGGCTGAAGCATGCCTGAAAAATTTTCTTAAGTTGGCAGGAGGAGAAAGGAGCATTGTAATCAGGATGAAAGAGTTAAAGGTTGATCTGACAGATAAAAGAACGGCGGATCAGAGCCGGAATATTACGGCCATTGTGGGCATTTGCATTATGAACGGCATTTTGACGGTCGCTTATATGGCGGAAGTGCTGAAAGGGAGCAGGACGGTGGCATCCTATGCCATTGTGGCCATATGGTGTATCCTTCCCAGCGTGGCTTCGGTTCTGACTTATCTGAGGCGGAAAGATTCTTTATGGGTACGGTATATTGCGGTGTTTGGATTTGCCGTTCTGTATACATATATCCGGTTTACCACTACGACTAATCTGGCATTCTGCTATGTAATCGTTATTTATGTCATAATGGCAGTGTATGCCGATCTGAAACTTTCCGTCCTGTTAGGCAGTTTTGCGGTGTTGGTAAATATTGTGTATGTAGCCTACCGTGCGGTGACGGTAGGGCTGACCGCAATAGAAATTGCCGAAACGGAGATTATTATAGCCTGCCTTATTTTGTCCAGCGTCTTTACGTTGATGGCAATTTCTAAGATTTCAAAAATCAATCAGGCTAACATCGATGAGGCGGAAAAGAAGAAGAAACAGTCGGAACATCTGCTGGCCAAAGTACTGAAGGTGGCAGGTTCCATGGCGGACGGAGTGGAACGCGCCGCAGGGGAGACGGAGCAGCTGAAAACTTCCATTGAGATGTCAAAGAGGGCCATGGAAGAACTGACCGGAGGGGCCAACGATGCGGTTGCCGCCATTATGGTACAGCAGAAAAATACGGATGAAATAAATATGAGGATGCAGGAAGTGGAGGATGTGACCGCCTCCATTATAGGCAGTGTGGACGATGCGGAGAAAAGTCTGGCCGGCGGCCGTCAGGCCATGGACAATCTGCTTCGCCAGGTGGAAGTTTCCCAGTCGGTCAGCAGCATCGTGGCAAAGGAAATGGATGAACTGCGGGAATACGCGGATAAGATGCAGGGAATCATGGAACTGATCAGCAATGTGGCGGACCAAACCGGCTTATTGGCACTGAATGCCAGCATTGAGGCGGCGCGGGCGGGAGAGGCCGGCAGGGGATTTGCAGTGGTGGCATCCGAGATATCAAGTTTGGCCGGGCAGACCGGCAACGCCACCGATGACATTGCGCCTTTGATTGAAAATATCGCCAGATCATTGGGAGAGGTAGTGAAATCCGTGGAAGGCCTATTGGAAAGCAACAGAATGCAGAATGGGTATGTGGATGAAGCGGCACGCAATTTTGAACGTATTCGTAAGAATACACAGAATATTTTCGGGCAGGCCGGCCGGCTTAAGGATACGGTCAGTGCGGTGGCGGATGCCAACCAGCTTATCGTCCAGAGCGTGGCAAATGTTTCGGCGGTAATGGAAGAGGTGACGGCAGGCGCAAATGAGACTTTGGAGGGCAATAACAGAAATCTCAACGGCGTGGCGGACATTGTGGGGATTATGCGGGATCTGGACGCAAGTGCGGAAGAACTGAAAAACTCGGAAGGAGAGTAAGAAATCAGCCGGCAACAACCGTATTCTTTCCGTTCTTTTTCCCATGGTACATCCGTTCGTCTGCAAGATTTACCAATGCCGTGAAATCGGTATCTTCCTCGGCGAAACTGAGGCCGAAGGTGGCTGTTATGCGGAAGTCATGATTCAAATAACGGAAATGGTAAGAAGCAATGGCCTTTCGGAGGTTTTGGATCTGCCCCAAGGCCTCCTCGGGGGTCAGGCCATATAAAAGCAGCACAAATTCTTCTCCGCCCCAGCGCGCAATGTCTGTCCGGGAAGGAGATACGGTCTGCATAATTGTGGCGAGAGTAAATAAGACATAATCGCCGCAGGAATGTCCGTAGGTGTCGTTGACTTTCTTGAAGTCATCCACATCTACCATGGCTAAAGCTATGGTATCGGAAGCCTGCCGTGCTTCGGTAAATTTTTCCAGCAGGTAGCTGCGTGTATATAAGTGCGTCAGGCTGTCATGGTGCAGCAGCGTCTGAAGATTCTCATTCTGTTCCATAAGTTCCTGTTTCATGAATACGGAAGAGAGGTTGGAAATAAGCGCGGCATAAATAATGACTCCGAAGCAGGCGGCTGCATTGAAGAGATAGACGAAATCAGTGGCAGCGCCGGCAGGCAGAAGATGCAGCGGCGGGTGGGAATCGCAGAAGAGTTTCAGCGCAATAAATGTAAGCAGTTCCCCCAGCGAGAAGAAATAAGGGACATACATATTTTTATAAGGACAGATATATACAAGGGAACAAAGGGCAATCAGGTAAAAAGAATATCCCGCGGCCCATCCTACAAAAACAGTGGTGAAGGACGCAAAAAAGGCGACTTCAATGTGGACTAACGCTACAATCAGCCGGTAGCGGGCAGGGGACAAAGTGATTTTTATGACGGCATAAAAAAGGATACTGAACAGATTATAGAACAGCATGGGATATATATGCAGCACTGCAAATGTGAATGCAATGATGATATGGGCGGCTAAACATAGGTAAACAGCCTGTACATATACATTATGGACACTGTTTTTCGTTTGTTTTTTCGCTTTCATATAGTATGCAGTCCTTTCCGTATCTAATTTCTACCATTATACTATATATTTGCGGAAAATAAAATATATTTTCAGTTTTCTTATAATGTTTCCGGTCATGTTCCGGCGGGAATAAAAGTTGATAATTGACAGAGGATAAGATATAATGAGTTCATAAGACGGGGCAGCAGATAGGGCCGTAGGGGGAAGGCGGTACGGCCCGGGGGGTTGAAATGTTTTCTAAATTAAGGGATCTTATATTTCAGGACGTGAAGAATGAAAATGAAACGAAGAAAGTTTCGGTGATACTCAGACTGAATGCCATTATAATGTGCATTTATTTTTTATGCCTTTTCTGCACTTTTTTCGTGACAGGGGATTTGCAGCTGGTATTTTGGTGCATCCCTTGTTTCTGTGCGTTTGCGGCGGCATTCTGTACTACATATCTGAATAAGACGGGGATGGCAGTCATTGTTTCCCATGTAATCATGGTATGCTGGGTCATTGGGTTTGTGGTGATATTCGGATGGGACTGCGGGGCACAGCATTTTATATTTGTGCTGTTAGCCTTATGCTTCACAGTGTATTATGAGAATATGGCGTGGAAAGTGGCAATTGGCATGTCGTCCTGTGCTCTGCGGCTTATTCTTTATGCATATACTAGGTTATATGAGCCGAACTGCATCTTGGATGCCGGCTCCGGGGGGATATTTCAGCTGGTGAATACCGTTTTCATTTTTGTGGATCTGTCGGTGATTTTGATGGTGTTTACGGGAGATTCCCAGGAAATGGAGCGGAAACTCATACAGTATAATGAAAAGCTGCATATGCTGGCATCCGTTGACCCGCTGACGGGGCTGCTGAACCGGCGCAGCATGAATGAATATTTGGAAAAGGTGTCCGCAGATTATGAAAAGAAGAAGATAGAATGCGTTTCCGTGGCAATCGGAGATATTGACTTTTTTAAGCAGGTGAACGATACTTACGGGCATGAGTGCGGAGATGCCGTGCTGAAAAGCGTTGCTGCCTTATTTAAGGAAGAATTAGGAAAATACGGGGCAATCAGCCGCTGGGGCGGCGAGGAGTTTCTGTTTGCTTTCAGCAATGTGAACGGGGATCAGGCACTGGTCTTATTGGAGGAACTGAGAGGGAAACTGAAGAAAATGGCCATACCCTACGGCGATGAGGAAGTGAAGGTGACAATGACATTCGGACTGAGTGAGCTGGACTTTCAGAAAGGGTTTGAGACTTCTGTCAATGAGGCGGACAGAAAGCTGTATAAAGGAAAAGGGGACGGAAGGGACAGGATTGTATATTAGTGTATGCTTTAAAATTCATTCCTGCCAGACAGTAAGCGGAAGGGAAGAGAGAAATGTTATTTAGGTGCAGAAACTGCGGCGGGAATGTGGTGTACAGCCCGGAGCACAATAAAATGTTCTGTCCTCATTGCGACGGGACAGACAGCGAGGAAAAGGCGGTCAGCACGGCAAAAGAGGAATGTATCAACTGCGGGGCGGCGCTGGAGATTGGGAAATATAATTCTACCTGTAAGTGTGAATACTGCGGAAGCTATATGATATTGGACGGGCGGGTGGACGGAACATACAGGCCACGGCTGATTCTGCCTTTTAAAATCGGGAAGAAGAATGTGGTGGAGAGAATGAGGCAGGAATTTAAAAGCAGGGTTTTTACGCCGGACAGTTTTCTTTCCGAAGCCACTCTGGAGGAAATGAAAGGGATTTATGTCCCGTTCTGGCTGTATGATTATGAGGCAAAGTGCGACTATGCAGGGACCGGCACAAAAATACGGGTATGGGTCAGCGGAGACACGGAGTATACGGAAACCTCCTATTACCATGTGGAGCGGAATATGGATATCGATTTCAGCCGGATACCGGTGGACGCTTCCATAGAGATGGCGGACGATAAAATGGATCTGATGGAGCCCTTCGGTTATGAGCAGCTGGAGGCATTTAAGGAAGAGTATCTGTCCGGTTTTTACGGGGAAATCTATAATATGGAAGCAGGGGAACTGGAAAAGCGGGCAGAGGGGAAGGCCGGCGAGGCGGCGGAAGTCTTGCTTGGCCAGTCCGTTGCCGGCTATGCAACGCTGATGCAGGATCGGAAGACGATAGATTTCCGGCAGGGCGGGGCATGTTATGCACTGCTTCCGGTATGGAGATATCTGTATAAGTACAAAGATATAGTGTATGAATTCTATGTAAACGGGCAGACAGGAAAGATTGTGGGCGAGACGCCGGTATCCCGGAAGAAAGTGCTGGCTTATGGGGGAACGGTTTTCGGGCTGTTCTGGCTGGCGTTATTTTTCCTGCTCCATATCGTGGAACTGGTTTAGAAGACAATTGTTTAAGGACGGCAGGCGGAGGGCGTAATGAGGCAGTATGTGCATTATTTCAGATGGTATTTTATGATTGTGGGAGTGTTGGCGGCAGTATATGGCGGAATCTTGCTGATGCATGGAAGCTCGGATGCAGGGGAACGGACCAATGCGGAATGTCTGACGGAGGAACGGGTCTTTGATTATGGGGAGGTTCTGTCGGAAAAGGAAGAGAATAAGCTGAGGGAACTGATTGCCAAAAGAGAACGGCAGACCGGCTGCGACATAGTTCTTGTCACTTTGGACGAATCTTTGGAGGAATATGCAAGAGAACGGGAGGGGAACGTGCCCTATAAAGAATTTGTAAGGGTATTTGCAGAGGAATTTTATGACGGAAACAAGTTCGGCTATGACGGGCCGATAGGGGACGGCGTGCTGTTGGTGGACAATTGGCATAGGGAGGCGGACGGTAATGTGTATACTTGGCTTTGTGCGGCAGGGAAAGCGGACCGGAAGTATGATCTGGCTTTAATGAACCATCTTCTGGACAATGTTTACCGCTCCGTGGAATATAGTCCCTACCAAGCTTACCGTACATATATCAATGAGTTTTATCATGACATGACAGGCAGCGGCGCCAACCGGGCTTATATTGCAGGAATCGGCATTATCCCTTTGGCGGCGGCTCTGGCGGCCATGCTTATCTTTACGGCGGTTCACTGGAAAAGCGGGAAGGGAAAGAAGACGGTCCATGCAGGCACTTATGTGGACGGGGGACAACCGCGCATGAACAGGCAGGAAGATATTCTTGTCAATAAAGTAGTGACAAAGAGAAAAATCCAGACAAAAACCGACGGCGGAGGGGGAGGCCGCAGCGGCGGCAGCGGAAGCCACAGCCATGGCGGACACCACGGCGGAGCCGGGCATCATAGATAAAGAAACAGATGCGATAGTCTGCATATAAAAAACAACCCATAAGACGGTATGGGTTGTTTTTTTAGGATGTACCCTCGGAACAAGTCTGTCCGGGAATAGCCGCAGATATGTTCCGTTATCTATATCAAAAAATTAAGCCATTTTATTGACAGCCTGTGCAAGACGGGATACTTTTCTGGAGGCAGTATTCTTATGATATACGCCCTTAGTGGCAGCTTTGTGGATTGCCGAAGTAGCAGCCGTTAATGCAGTGGAAGCAGCCGCTTTATCATTTGCATTAATAGCGGTATTCACTTTTTTGATAGCTGTTTTAACGCCTGATTTAATTGATTTGTTCCTGTCTGCCCTTTTTTGGTTTACCAGAATCCTTTTTTTTGCAGATTTGATGTTAGCCAAGACCTACACCTCCTATTATTCTCTTGTTAATATTTTCCTTCAGTGTTCCGTTAAGCCGGACACGGACGTTTTAACGGCAGCACACGCATATAATTGTAGAATAAGACCCAGCGTATGTCAATACATATTTTATTTATTTCTGTAAAAAATAGTAGGAGTTATTTATAGAAGAAACAGGGATGAAACTGTGCATCCCGCGGAAACGAATGGGGCCGGCAATATTTTGGCACAAAGATTTATACTTGCATAGATTAAACAAAGAAAAGGTTTGGGAGTGGACAGATGAGTTGTTTTCGGGTAAGGACGGATTTGGCTCTAGAGGCCAGAGAAGGCATAGGAGAGGCGGAAGGAGAAATCCATGGCGTCAGCGTGGAGGAGAGTTACGACGAGGAACATGAAATCCGTGTGACGAGAGTGGTGATAGAGACGAAGAACGGCGCAAAGGCCATGGGGAAGCCTATGGGGGTGTACATTACGTTGGAAGCGCCAGCCATGATAGAGCCGGAGGAGGATTATCATCAGGAAATTTCCGCGGCTTTGGCGGAGCAGCTAAAAAGCATTATTCCGGATGTGGATAAAGAACAGTCCATATTGGTAGTGGGGCTGGGCAACCGGGATGTGACTGCGGACGCACTGGGTCCCCATGTGGCGGATAATCTGTTTGTGACAAGGCATGTGGTGAAGGAATACGGAAAAGCGGCCTATAATAAGTCGCGGATGCATATGGTGAGCAGCATAGTGCCGGGAGTCATGGCGAAGACGGGGATGGAAAGCGCGGAGATTATCCGGGGCGTAGTGGAACAGACGAAGCCGGATGCGGTGATTGTAGTGGATGCGTTGGCGGCCCGCAGCACAAAACGGCTGAACAGGACGATACAGATTACCAATACGGGAATCCATCCGGGGTCCGGGGTGGGAAACCACAGAAATGCCCTGACGGAGGAAAGCCTGGAGGTGCCGGTTATAGCCATAGGGGTTCCCACGGTGGTGGATGCAGCGACGATCGTAAACGATGCCACGGCCGGGCAGATGCCGGGGAACCTTACGGAACTGAACAATATGTATGTGACAAGCAAGGATGTGGATTATCAGATCAAACAGATCAGCCACATTATCTGTGACGCAATCAATGATGCGTTGGAATTATAGGGATACATCCGGCATATAATTGGTTAGGGCGTGTTTGCAGATTCATTCCCGCAATGTTCGGGCACATATAAAGGCATGACTGATATTTCATTGTGCAATTTTATCTGTGTCTATGATAAAGGGGTGAGGCGGTTGTATTCCGGGAACGGCGGGAGAAGAGAGCGTATAAAACGGAAATTCATACGGTTTGGCATATTGCTTCTGGTGGGGGCGGCTTTATTCTGTGCAATAGCGGCAGCTTTGCGCAGGGACGGAAAGAAGGAACGGGAAGGTTTTGGGAAAAAGGCAGTGTTATGGGTTCAGGAAGAGATAAAAAGGACATACCTGCCTGTTTTTGCTTTTGTGGAAGGAGAGACAGGCAGACCGGAGAATCCGCCGGATTTTTTCAGGGAATTGGCGCTTTCCGTTCTGCCGCTGTATCAGTATAAGGAAGAGCAGGACAAGGAGGGAATCCGTACGGAGGACGAAGATACTTATGATCTGCTTATCCGCAGGGAGGGAATGGACGAGGAGTATAAGGAAGTGGAAGAGGACGGCCTGGAATACGAGGACGATGCGCTGCATATTGACGGCGACTTACAGAATGCCATGCTGAAGGAAAACAGCTTACATAACGAAACGGACGGGGAGACTGAGCAGGAAGAGGAAAAGGCACAGCAGGAACCGGCGGAAGAGGAACGGAATGAAGAGGGCGGATTCCGGAAAGCGGAGAGTAAGAGTTATGAATATAATTGGGACGAAGTGAGGGAATATGAGGATATTGTGTCCGCCTTTTATGCCATTGACAATACCACAAGCATTACGGACGCACAGCTGAATCTGGAGAATCTGCTGGGGCGGGATATGGGAATGGAAAAGGGCGGCGAGGAGCCGCAGATTTTAATTTACCATACGCATTCGCAAGAGGCTTTTGCGGATTCGGTGCCGGGGGATGCATCCACTACCATCATGGGGGCGGGAGAGCATCTGGCGCAGATTCTTCGGGAGCGGTATGGTTTTCAGGTGATGCATCATACGGGAGAGTATGACGTGACGGCCAGGGACTATGCCTATTCCAATTCTCTTCCGGCAATCGAGCAGATATTGGCGGAGAATCCGTCCATAGAGGTAGTCATCGATCTGCACCGGGATGCCGTGCCGGAAGGGAAGAAACTGATGGTGGAACTGCAGGGAAAGCCTACGGCACAGTTCATGTTCTTCAACGGGCTGAGCAGGACGAGGCAGAAAGGGGATATTGATTATCTTCCGAATCCTTATGTCAATGACAATCTGGCATTTTCCTTTCAGGCGCAGGTGGCGTGCAATGAATATTATCCGGGGCTGGCAAGGCGCATCTATTTAAAGGCTTACCGGTATAACATGCATTTACGGGCAAAATGCATGCTGATAGAACTGGGGGCACAGACGAATACGGTGGAAGAGATTATGAATGCCTGCGAGCCGCTGGCACATGTGCTGGCGAAAGTGCTGAGCGGTGAGACGGGAGACATGGCAAGGGATGCCGCGGGAGTGGAGATTTTGGAATAGTTTGGAGGAAAGAGATGACGAGACATGTAAAAAGTTCGCCTTACCGGCTGGTAAGGCGAACTTTTTCTGATTTTTCAGCTGCACTCTGAAGTATCATATCATGAATCCTTCTTTCTTTCAATCATTTTGTGGTTTCTCGCACGGAAATCGTAACAGTTCAGCCTGAATGTAATGTTGGGAGGCGGACGCCCGTGCGCGAGTTTTTTTAGTGGCCGGCAGCAGCGGAACTGCCTGTCCCGGTTTTCCGTGCGCTTTTTTCGGCTGGAGGTTTCTAAGCAGAATGAGAAAGTGTGTCACAAGCTGCGG
>CAJUIM010000049.1 GCA_910586275.1 uncultured Lachnospiraceae bacterium
AAAAAACTCGCGCACGGGCGTCCGCCTCCCAACATTACATTCAGGCTGAACTGTCACACCGTCATAAACACCGCACTTAAACACTGTCCCCTGCTCCCAGAAAACCAAGCATGGCTTTCTTCCCCTCCAATTCCTCCGCCATATTCAGCGCAAGGATATTCCAGTTGATAAACCCTCCGTTCATAACCGGCTCACCGCTGAAGGGATTGTAGTACTCATGCAGACTGCCTGTTTTCTCCAGATCCTGCCCCAAAAGCAGAAGCGTCCGTTCGTATATCGTTTCCGCCTCTTTCCGGTAGCCATAGTTTAGCAGTCCCCGGAACACTACATAATTGGCCACCACCCATATGGGTCCAAGCCAGTTGGAAGGATTGTTTGTGGCCGATAAATCAAACATTTTCTCATCCTTTGCCAACGTCACGATGCCGTACGCGGAATCGAATGTTTCCTCGTCAAAGACATGAGCCGCCAGATAGGCCGCCTGCTCTTTCGTGGCAATCCCGGCATACAGCGGTATGAAGCCCGACCATACGCGTACTTTGATGGGCAGCGTCTTCCAGAACACGCCCAGCCCCTGATGGAACCAGTCAAATTTCCGTGTTTTGATATCCACATCCGCCGAGTAGAAAAATTTATCTCTCCTCTCCCAGCACTCCTTTTGAATGGCTGCCGCCAATTCCTCCCGCTTTTTCCGGTAGTGCTCTGCCCGTCCCTCTTTTCCCAGACAGCGGCAAAGCCGTTCCGCCGCCTGAAATTCCACGCACATAAAGCTGTTCAGGTATATATTGGCGGTGGAAAACTTAGGCCTCCCGAAAGTAGCCGGATCATTGTCCATGCCTATCATGATATCGTCACACCAGACATACAGTCCGCAGTCCGGGAAATAATAATTTTTTTCATAGCAGGCAAAGTACTTCTCCACCCCTTCCGCATATTCCGCCGCCCATCCGTAATCTCCGATATAATCGCTGATGACGCATATCTGGCAGCAGAGGAAGGGCTTGTGCATGTTCATCAGGATTCCTTCCTTATGTTTCATATTCAGATACGGCTCCGGCCAGTCTGCCACCTCAATCATCATGGGAATATAGCCGTCCTCCAGCTGATGATCGAAAAAGTTGCGAATATTGCCTTTCGCATGCTCAATCAGCCGTTCCTTCATTCCCCCGTCCGCATAGCCGTCCGCCAGATTCAGCAAACCGTACACCGACCAAAAAGTATCCCAGTCCCACACGTTTCCGTCATATACGGAGCCCGGATCGATAAAGGGATAACGGATAAAATCCCTGGGCTGCTTCAGAACCTCTTCCGTATGTTCCGTCACAAATGCTTCCAACCGTTTCCGGTACCTGTCTTTCATTTCTTTTTCCATTCCGCTCTCCCTTTCTCCCTTATCCTGTGCTATCCGCTGCTTCGCCGTCATTCCCTGCTCCCCGCGCAGCCCGGTACTTTCCTCTCTTCCGTTCCCTGCCCCCCGCGCAGCCCGGGTCTTCCTCTCTTCCGTTCCCTGCTCTCTGCGCCGTCCGGCACTCTCGCCTTTTCCGCTTCCTGCTCTCCGCGCAGCCGGGTGCTTTCCCATCTTCCGTTCCCTATCCTTTGACAGCTCCTGCCGTCATTCCTTCGATTACCGCTTTATTCAGAATCATATAAAGAATCAGCATCGGGAACACGCTCATGGACACGGATGCAAAAATCGCCCCCCAGTTCTTGGAACCGAATTCATCCGAAAAATACAGCAGCCCTGTCTGCACCGTCTTCAATTTGGAATCGCTGATAAAAGTCATGGAAAACAGCAGATCATTCCATTTAAAGAAAAACTGCAGCACCAGTACCGTGACAATGGAGTTTTTCATCAGCGGCGTAAGGACATACCACATTAACCGGTAAATTCCGCAGCCGTCAATCACCGCAGCCTCCATAATGTCATCCGGGAAGGAACGCAGATACCCTTTCACCAGATAAATGGACAGCGACAGCCCGAATGCAATATAAGTCAGTATCAGGCAAAGATGGGTGTTCAGCAGTTTTGTTTTGCTGTAAATCTGAAACAGAGGAATCAATGCAATCGCAACCGGAATCATAATGCCGAAAGTGAAATATTTCGCAACCGCATCCCGGTACTTCCATTTCATTTTTGTCACCGCAAAACCTACCGTAGTGGAGAAGATTACGATAAACACCAAAGAAACCAAAGTGGTAATCAGGCTGTTCTTAAAAAAGGTAGCCATATTCCCCCTTGTCCATGCATCCGCATAATTCTGAAAGTGAAAGCCCTTATTCAAAGCATAAGCCGGGTACTCACTCCATTCGGACTGCTGCTTCAGCGATGCCGTCAGCATCCAGAACAGCGGATAAATCTCAATGACACAAATCAATATAATCACAAAACCTCTTAATCCTGCTCTTACTTTCTTCATTTTCCTACCTCCGTTTCCTACCACCGTCATATATTCCCCGACCCGCTCCGGAGTGTACTTGAAAAATGCTCTTCCTTCTGCGGAAAAGATTTTTCAGACACACTCCGGCAATCCCTTGGCCGGCATAACGGCGGCGGTTAATAATCTTTCACGTCAAACCGGTTAATTACCGCGGAACCGACGACGCAGATTAAGAAAATCACAATGGCAATTACACTGGCATACCCTACTTTATAATAAGTGAACGCATTGTCATACATATACATGGACAATGACTTGGTAGCGGCTCCCGGCCCGCCTTTTGTCAGTGCCAGAGCGGATTCAAACATCTTCACGGTTCCCGAAAAGCTGAACACGGTGCTGGTAATGACCATGGGCCAGAGCAGCGGAAGCAATATTCTGCGGAACAGCTGAAAACCCGATGCCCCGTCTACCCGTGCCGCTTCCAGCACGTCGTCCGGTATATCCAACAGCGCGCCGTAAAAAATTACGGAATAGAAACCCATCGCCACCCAAATATCCATAATGCAGAGTGCCCACAATGCAGTCTTTTCCTGCCCCAGCCATGGCTGCACCAGATTCTGCAGCCCTATCTTGCTCAGAAAGCTGTTCAGCAGTCCGTAATTGGGCTGAATCTCATAAATCTTCGCAAACAGCTGGCCTACCGCAACCGTAGGCAGCACTACCGGGAAAAATACCAGTGTCCTCACCACCGTCTTGCACCGTCTCAGCCAGAACTTAAACATCAATGCCATCAGCAGCCCGAATCCCACCTGTCCGATCACTACCACGGATATGTACTTAAAGTTCACGCCAAGGGCTTTCAGGAAATTCTTATCCGTAAATAAGTTGATATAATTCTTCAGTCCCGCAAACTCCCATTTCAGCCCCGGGCTGCCGGAATATAATGAATAATACAGCGACCACAGCACCGGAACCATCACCAGAACCGTATACAGAATAAACGCCGGCCCGACAAAAAGGGCAATGGCTTTCTTATTGCTCAATACTTTATTCATACCGTTTTTCCTTTCTTTCCAATTTCAGAGACAGACACGGCCGGCTCCCGATTCCCCGGAAGGACAAAAGGGAGCGTCCAATGGACACTCCCTCTCTGGCAGCCTTAAAATGCCCTCTTCCGTTTTTACCTTTTACTGATTATCAAACACATCCTGAATGGACTGCATATACTCCTGCCCGGTCATATCCCCGTTCAGCAGAGGCTGTACGTTTTCCTGGGCAGTCTTGGAAACTTCGCTGGACATTTTTGCTTCCCACCAGCCAAATCCTTCCGTTGATTCATTGATTGCATCCAATACCATTAATGTATAAGGATCCATATCTTCCGCCTGTACGGAATAGGTATATCCCTTTACGGAAGACAGTTCATTCATTGCAAGGTCGCCCATATTCTCACAGAAATATTTCAGGAACCATGCGGTACCGTCGTCGTATTTTCCTTTATCCAACGCAAGGATATTGCCGCAGTTCATGGAATACGAAGTTGCGCTGCTGACAGACTCATCGGCTACCGGGATATTAAAGAATCCGATTCCGTCCTTGCCTGCCGGGTTCTGACTCTCATCTGCCAAATTCTGCGTGAACCAGGAACCATTATAGAAGATTGCCGCCTTGCCGCTCATCAGCATGGAACCTGCCGTATTGGCATCTACGGTGGTGACACCTTCTCCGAAATACCCTTTCTGTGACCACTCCTGAAGCTTGTCGGCAGCCGCCACAAGGCCCGCATCCGTATAAGGAACCTCTCCGTTTGCAGCCTTTGTCATAATATCATTGCCGCAAGTCCTTACTGCATATGCATT
Source organism: uncultured Lachnospiraceae bacterium (assembly GCA_910586275.1). GTDB lineage: Bacteria > Bacillota > Clostridia > Lachnospirales > Lachnospiraceae > Kineothrix. The sequence goes on from CAJUIM010000049.1 coordinate 4,241, forward strand.
GATAAGGCGCGTAGCCAGCCACTTGTCTGCTCCGCCCGTGGAAAGAGGCTGTATTCCTGCCGCATCCAGTTTTTCAAGCACTGCTTCAAAGTCGTCCCAAGTCTTGGGCACTTCACATCCTGCCTGTTCGAAAAGCGCTTTGTTATACCAGAAGCCCTCCGCATTCAGCCCCAAGGGCAGATCATACAAATCGCTTGTCCCCGCAAGGCCCTTCATCAAGTTTACCGCGCCTTCGTTGAGATAACTCATAGCGCCGATCTTTTCCAGTTCCTGGGAAAGATTCACAATCTTATCCGCTTCCACCAATGTCATAAGAGGTGTGCCCGCCTCATAGGCAAACATATCCGGAAGGTCATTGGATGCCGCCAATGTGGCAATCTTCTGCTGCAGATTGTCTGCCGCCACCATTTCATACTCCCATGTGAAATTAGGGTTTACCTCCGCCTGATACTTTTCACACATCTTATTCAGCAAAATGCCGTTGTCATTGTCCTCCGCCCAAATGGTGAGAATCTTAATATGCTTCTCCAACTGAGGATCTGCCCCGGTGAAATCTCCCGATGCGGATGCATCCGCCGTTTCATTTCCCGCCTCCGATGCCTGTGCATCCTCCGCCTCTGCCGGTGCTTCCGTCTGGGTGCCCGCATCTGCCTGCGTGCCTGCGTCCGCTGCCGTGCCCGCATCCGATGCACCGTTCCCGCAGCCTGCCATAAGGCCGGTAACCATAAGTGCCGCTAAAAGTCCTGCAACAATTCTTCTCTTCATGTCTTTCCTCCCTTACCGTAATCTGATTTTCCCGGAACATTCCGAAGCGGTTTTTCCGTCCGCACATCCCCGGACTTTCTTGCGTCATTGCCTGCATCCCCCCCCCGAAAGCTTCCCGCAGTCAGCCGGATTTGCCCGTTCGGAAATGTTCCTGTACCTTATGCATTCATCTTATCATTTCGGAAGGATTTTTCCAGTGAGTAATTTTTTATATTTTGTATAGTTTTTTTTATATGGTTACACTCCTTTTAGTAATTATGCTTATATTCATTCGGCGTTTTTCCTACACACCGCTTAAATATGTCACAAAAATAGCGGTAATTGTTATATCCTACCATCCCGCTGACTTCACTGACCTTGTAGCCTTCCTTCAGCAGCTTTTTCGCCTGTCTCACCCGCAGCCCGGTTAAGTACTTCACATAAGAAGTGCCCACCTCCGACTTAAAGAGCACGCTCAGATATGCCGTGCTCATTCCCACGCGGTCCGCCAGTTCATTCAGGCCGATATCTTTGTTGTAATTTTCTTCAATATACGCCAAAAGTTCCAGAATCGTTGCATGGCTGCTGCCTGTTTTGTCCGCTTCAATATAGCGGGCAATATCCTTTATCATTTTCCGCGCATAATCCATAATCTCGGCAACCGTGCCCATCTTCTCTATCTCCTGATAGGAAATCAGCCCGTCTCTGGACACCTGGGGCTGACGTTCTGTCAGGATGTCGCTCTGCACGCAGAGCCATTTATAAACCTCCCGTCTGAAATCTTCCGGATTCCCATACAATTCCAGAATTTTTTCCAGCCCTTGCTCCATATACCGGTGAAAATTGCCTGCATCCCCCTCCGTCATGGCAGAAACACTGGCTTCAAACAGCTGCCCTAATTTTTCCAGCGTTTCCTGGCCATATGCCAACGCCATGCTTTCGTCCCTGGATGAGAAATAATCCTTCTCCATTTTGGTAAGCACATTCCGCAGCTTTTCCATACTGATCGGCTTGTCAATATAATCTTTCACGCCCATGGACAATGCCCTTCTGGCATATTCAAATTCCGTATAGCCGCTGATTACCACAAATACCGTATCCGGACAGAATTCCCTCGCCTCTTCGATCAAAGACAGGCCGTCCAGCCCGGGCATCCGTATGTCCGTAAGCACGATATCCGGCTGCGTCTGCCGCACTATGTCCAACCCCCGTATGCCGTCGCAGGCCCATCCGGTCACCTCATAATCCAGCTTCAGCCGGGCTATCATGGCTTTTATCCCCTCCACAACAATATACTCATCGTCAATCACTACCAGCCGGTACATGTTCTAACCCCATTTCTGCGCTGCTTTTTGCGCATTTCAGGTTTGCGGATGCAGCGCAGACACAAACCTGCCAAGGAACTGTTAAGCATGATTCTCTGCCTCTGGCTTCCTCCTGCAAAATGAATCCTTAACCGCCCCTAACCCTTATTCAAAGGCAGCACCATTGTGATTTTCGTCCCCTTTCCCTTTTCGCTTTCCACGGTCAGTCCGTAGTCCTCCCCGTAATGAAGCTGTATCCGCTCCCGCACATTGCTGATCCCGAATCCGGAATCTATTTTCCCCATCTCCTCTATCCCCACGCCGTCGTCCTCCACGGTAAACAAAAGGCGTTCTCCGTCCCGGCGGCCTCTCACCCAGATCGTGCCTCCGCCCAGTTTCGGCTCCAGCCCATGGTATATGGCATTTTCCACAAAAGGCTGAAGCAGGAAGGTCAGCATTTCCTCCTGCAGAATGTCTTCGTCCACCTCCACCGAGAGTTTAAACCGTTCTTTGAACCGCATGCCCTGCAATTTCATATAATCCTCAATCTGAGTCACCGCATCCGCCACCGTGCCAAACCGTTTCCCTTTGTTCAGGGAGAGCTTAAAATGATCGGAAAGCGCAAGGATCATATTGGCAATCTGATCGTCCCCATGGATAATTGCCATGCAATATAGGGAATCCAGTGTATTATAGAGAAAATGGGGATTAATCTGCGACTGCAGAAGCAGAAGTTCCGCCTCCCTTTCCTTCAGCCTGGCATTCAGCAGATACTCCGACAGTTCCAGATTGGTATTGACCATCTCCTTAAACTTCCTGCCTATCCGCCCTGCCTCGCTTTCGTCAAATTCCTCCGTAATGTGGCGTTCCCCTTCCATCACCTGCTCAATGACCTGCTCCAGCTGATTCAGCGGCCTGGTGATTGTCCTGGATATGGCCATGGCCAGCCCAAAGCTCAGAATGACGAGAAAACCGCCGCAGAAAAATACCGTATTCCGTATCAGCTTGCTTCCTGCGCTCAGTTCATTCCGCTCAATCACATTGATTAACTCCCATCCGGTCACCGCGTTATGCACGCTGGTAAAGAGATACCGTTGCTGCCTCCCGCCGCAGAACTCATCCAACACGGCCTGTGAGCCGGCAAAGCCAGGATTGGCATAAACCACATCACCTCCATACCGCAGATCTGCAATCAGATATTCGTTTGTTTCATATCCCTCGTTTCCCGTCACAAGAAAATTGCCCAACATCCTCCGGTTCACATCCACCACCAAATATCCCATCGGCTCCAATGTGTCCGGATTGTTTAAATATTTCACGATGCTGAATCCATTGGAAGGAATTCCGCCAAGCACACTCTCCCCGAAAAACACTTCTCTCCCATTGGCTGCCCGTGCCTCCCTGCTCCAAAGTTCCTCCAAAAAATTGTACTCCGCATAGTATCGGTAAAACTCATACGTCCCCAGATTCACATTGCTGAGCAAATAATAGTGCCCGTACAAATCCATAAATGCCACATAATTTACGCTGTTCTCCTGCTTCGTCAGCCGCTCTCCCACATTTTTCAGAAGCTTCTGCTCCGTTCCGGCAAAGGACTGCCTGCCATCCTCCGTCTGATCCTCCAATACATGCTGCAGATTCGGGTCATACAGGAACGAACGGATCATCTCAATGACCGGACTCAGTTTCATGTCCAGCACCTTGCTGGAATTTTTCAGGGCATACTCATGGGAAAGCCGGTAATTCGCCTCCAGCGCACGGCTGGAAATCCGATAGGAAATGCTCCCCAGCAAAGCGGTTCCCAAAAGCGATACCAGAAGCATGGAGAAGAAAATCTGCTGCTGAATTCTCTGATAAGTCCACCAGTCCCTGACTTTCCAGGACAGCCTGCCCCAATAAGGCAGCAGCCTGCCTTTTCCTTCTCTTTCTGTTTTTTCCATCCGCAGATTCCTCCTCTCCTGAACTATTCTTCCGGCGTACACCCACAGACATTCCCTGTCTTATCTTGCCCCGTGTGATTTATTTCATCCGGTACTTTATGGCATATTCTCCGGAACCGGCATCTGCCGTCAGATAGTTCCCCGCCGGCGCAAACGTCAGGCCGTCTCCTTCCAAGACTTCTCCGCCTCTGTCCAGCCGGATCTCAGCCGTTGTATTTGCCGGAATCTTCACACGCAGCATCACTTCATTCCGCTCCTGTTCCCAGCGCACATATTCCTCTCCGTAAACGGAGCGATAACTTCCTTCTGCCCAGGAAAGCCCTCCGCCCGGCCTGGGGTAAAAAATCCCATGCCGGAAACCGCCCGTTTTTTCGTCGCTTTCCAGCCCTGCCATTACCCGGTACATCCATTCTCCTATGGCTCCGTAGGCATAATGATTAAAGGAATTCATATCCGCACTCCACATTGTGCCGTCCGGCTTCAATCCGTCCCAATGCTCCCATATCGTAGTAGCTCCCATCTTCACCTGATACAGCCAAGAAGGAAAATCCTCTTTCAGCAGCAAATCATAAGCCTCCTTCACACAGCCGTTCTGGCTGAGTGCATGGCAGAAATACGGAGTCCCTACAAATCCGGTGACGAGATGGCCGTTCTCTTTTTCCAAAAGCCGTTTCAGCCCCTCCACCGTCCGGGAAATATACTTCCGGGGCGTCAGCTTAAAATACAGAGCCACAATATGCGCCGTCTGTGTCTGTGCCGTCAGATTGCCGTCACCGTCAAAAAATGTCTGCTGGAATTTCCGCACAATCTTTTCATGAAGTTCCTCATATTCCGCCGCTTCCGGCTTCTCCAGAATACGCGCCATCTTCGCAAACAGCCCCGTGGAATACGCAAAATAAGCTGTGCATGTGAGATCATTAGGGGTGGCTCCGAAATAACTTCCTTCCTCCGCATCCAATGCCACCCAGTCGCCGAACTGCAGTTTATAATTCCATATATAATCCTGAGAATGCTCCTTCATAAAGGTAATCCAGCCCTTCATGCTCCCATATTGCCGTCTTAAAATTTCCTTGTCCCCGAACATAAGATACATGGTCCATGGCATAATCACCGCCACGTCCGCCCAAGCGGCCGCCGAATGAGGCCCCTGACTCAGAAGCCAGTTTCCGTCCGTGCGTCCTTCCTCAATATTCGGAACCACATGGGGCACTCCTCCCTCCGGTGTCTGATCCGCCTCCACATCCCGGAGCCACTTGCGGAAAAACGTATAAGTATTTGCCAGATAGCTGGCCGTCCTGCAGAAAATCTGCGCATCTCCCGTCCAGCCTAACCGTTCGTCACGCTGGGGGCAGTCCGTAGGCACATCCAGGAAGTTTCCTTTCATGCCCCACAGATAGTTGTGATGCAGCTGGTTCAGCAGCGGATTCGAACACACAATCCGGCCGGTGGCTCTCATTTCCGAATGGAGTGTGTATGCCGTAAAGTTCTCCTTTTTCAGTTCTCCCGGACAGGAAACTACAAGAGCATAGCGGAATCCCATATAAGTAAACCGGGGATGCCAAGTGACTGTCCCCTCCTTTGAAAAGATATATTTCATCGTCGCCTTGGCCGCCCGGAGGTTATCCAGATATACATTGCCTTGGCTGTCCAGAACTTCAAAACAGTGCAGTTCTATTACGTCCCCCGCCTTTCCGGAAGCAGTGACGGCAATCCTCCCCGCCATATTCTGTCCGAAATCCAATACCGTCTCCCCTTTGGGCGTACGGATGATTTCCAGGCAAGGCATCCTGTCCATGCACTTTACGCGCGCTCCGCCCTGCGCCCGGAGAACAGCCGTGTCAAAGGGCACTTTCACTGCATTTCTCCATACGCCTCCGGCCGTCTCTGTCCCCGGCTCCGCCCAGCCCGGCAGTTCCAATGATGCATCATAAGTCTCGCCGTCATAAATCTCCGAAAATATCACCGGAGAATCCGCCCCCAGCCAGTCTTCTCCGGTCAATGCCCACTCCTCGCTGCCGTCTTCGTAACGGAGCAGAAGCTGCATGGCAAAACCGGTGCGGTCGCCATAATTATTCCTTGCTTTTGTAAGCCCCATCACCCCCTTATACCAGCCGGCCGCCAGCATCGCGCCGGCAGCATTAACTCCCTGACGCAGATAATCCGTCACTTCATAAGTCTGGTATAAAAGATGCTTCCGGTAAGAGGTCCACCCCGGCGTCATCTCATCCTCCCCTACCTTCTTCCCGTTCAGGAAAAAGTTATAAAGCCCCAGTGCGGTGGTGCATGCATAAGCTTCCTTCAGTTCTTTTTTAACGGAAAACTGCCCGCGTACATAAGTGCCTTTCGAACATTCTTTATAAGAATCCTCCGTTTCCGCAGACAGGAACGGAGCCTTCCATTCCCCGTCCGTCATCAGTGCCGTCACAAACCATGCCGGCTCCGACACCGCCGACTCGGCAAAAGTCCCGTCACCGTCCCTGCCGTCCTTTGCATCGGGGCGAATCCCCACGGCAGTGATTTCCGCACGCACATAATATTTCGTCAATGATTCCAAGTCTGCCGTAACACGGACATGGGCGGACTCCTCCGAAGATACGGTTCCGCTGTCAAATACCGGAGAGGCAAATTCCGGGTCCTTTGCCAGCAAAAGCCGGTAAGAAGTCTGTCTCACACATCTGCCGTCGCTTTCCATTTCCCATCCAAACTGAGGACTTTCCGTGATTCCCACCGGATTTTCCTCGTAATCTATATAAACTCTGGCAATTTTAAGCATATGTCATCCCTCCCCGTCCTTTTAAATGCAGAATCTCCCTTGCCTGTGCCGGACTGGCCGTTTCCAGCCCCATAGCATGAATCAATGCCGCCGTCTTTTCCACAATCTGATAATTATACTGTGCCGTAACCCCTTCCGACAGATACGCACTGTCCTCAAACCCTACACGGACAACCGTAGCCCCCATTGCTATGGCCATGGCCAGAAATGTCCAGTTGTCACGCCCGAAATGGGTTACGCCCCACAGTGCGTCCCCGGGAACGAAAGAGCGGAATGCAGCCAGCATCTCCGGTGTCGGCTGCATACCGCCCTTATGGCCGAACACCAAGTTAAAAAGCATGGGATCCGCAAAGGGACGTTCTTTCCTGACCAGTTCCATGTTATGAAGCATGCCGATATCGAACACTTCCGTCTCCGGCAGGATTCCCCGGCGGTATACCTCATCCGCACAGTAACGGATGTCTTCAAAGGAATTGATGTAAACATTTTCTCCTAAGTTGGTGCTTCCGCCGTTTAGCGATGCGCTCTCCACCTTCTCATAGGCCAAAGGATTGCACCGCTGCCTGATATCCATCTCCGATACGCCGCCGGTGGAGGCCTGCACGATTATGTCCGTGCGGGTCAGTATTTCCTCAAAGCAGGTGACCATATAGTCAATCCGGGGCGTCAGGCTGCCGTCCGGCTTTCTGCAGTGAAGATGGCACATGGCGGCTCCTGCTTCTGCGCTTTTTGCCACATCTTGGGCAAGCTTGCCTGCATCTACCGGCGTGCCGGCCTGCACGGGCGCAAGTGATATGATTACTTTTCTCATAGTTCTTCCTCTCTTTTATTTGTAGGGGGGACGCGCCGGATATTATGTAATTGCCCTAAGGACGCGCTTTCGCTCGGCTCCAAACGCAGCGGCACTAAGTTCGAAATCTGCCGGCGGCAGATTTATACCTCACTAAGTGCCGGTGTTTTCCGACGGTCCTTATGACAATTACATAATATCCGACGCTGGGTGTTGGTAGAATTTTCTTTGTTGTTTTGTTTGGTTCTCCTAGAGCGTATTTGAAAATTGCTTTCCGGCATCTGCACTACGGTGTGTCGTTTCACCGCGTTGGGTGATATTTGCGCCTGATTTAGGTTGCGCAGCTTGCTATGCGCCCTTTCTTTGGCACAATTTATTGGCTTTCTTTTATTGGCTTTTTTTATCGGCTTTCTTTTATTGGCTTTCTATTTTATGGTATAAGTTCTTCCACGATTTGGCGGAGGGTTTCTTTTTCGCCTACGTTGCCGGGGAAGATAATGTAGGGCATGCCTGGGAATTTGCTTTCTTTTCCGGTGCGCCATACCGGGATGCCTTTTCGTATCTGTCCCATGACAGTGGCTTTTTTTACGCCCAGCGCTTTTGTGCCTACGTCGGAGGATGTAATGCCTCCTTTGGCAATCAGGAAGGCGGGCTTTGTGCGTAGCCGGCTGATTACGCTGGTTACCGCATCGGAAATGTCCACGGAGGTCTGTAAGATTCGTTCCGGGTCTTCCGTGTCGGGAACCAGTAGTTTCCTGCTGGTATAGACTACGGCTGTCTTTCCTTCTTTCACTGCGTTCTCCGCGGCGGCGGCTACACGTTCGGCCTCTTTTTCTAAGCCGCCCGGCACGGAGCATGTGTTTACGTTAAATTCAAGGAACACCAAGTCTGCCTTTGACTGCATTAGCCATTCCAGCTGGGCGGTTGTCTTCCGTACATGGGAGCCGGCCAGTACGATGCCGCCGTTTCCCGGCCGGTCTGATCTGTCTTTGTTTTCTTCCGCTTCGACGCAGGACTGATCCGGCATGTTCAGGATTTCTTCCCTTCCCAGCAGCGGACGGTCCGTCACGCCTGCCATTGCTTTGGGAAATGCCGCTGCCGTACGCGCCAGATAGCGTTTTCCCGCAAGCACTGCTTCCTTATAAGCTTCACAGAATACGGCCAGTTCTTTGTAGGAAGTGGCGTTTACAATTATTTTGGCAAAATTTTCGGCCGACATTAATTTGCGGTATATGTCCTCTCTTCTGTTTTCCCTCAGTTCTTCCAAATCAATGCAGATGCAGTCTTCCTTTTTATATGCACCTTCCGTTTTCTCTTCTATATATTCCGTTAAGTCGGACGCATGATACCCGAAAGTCTTGTCTTTTGCAAATTCTGTCATCCCCACGGGAACCAGCATATTTCCGTCTTTGGCATAATGAACGTTTTCCATTGTGAGCCGGCCGCCTTCCGGGAAGAAGGGGCAGATTATTTCACCGTCTATCTGTTTTCCGGTCTCCTGCTCTAATTCTTTCCGCAAAGTTTCCGTTTCCAGCGGATAGTGTCCCCGGAGCGTGGAATCTCCCCTTGAAACAAGCATGAACTCTTTTCCGGTTTCTTTGGATATGCGGCATACCCGCCGGGCAATTTCCCGGTGAACCTTCTCCGTTTTCTCTCCGGAAAAGCTGCGGGAATTGGTTAGGATGAAAAACATATTGCCCTCTTCCAAAAAACCCTTCCGGATAGAATCTTCTTCCCAGTCCGTATAGACCGATATATCATGTACCGTCTGCACGCCGGTAGGGTCGTCGTCCAAGACAATGATTTTGCATGGGAATTGCACTCCCTTTATTCCTGTCCTTTCTCCTGCCTTTTCATGCCCTGCTCCCCACGGCCCGTATGCTACCGGGAACCAGACACGCATTTCCCCGAATTCCCGGTTATCCCATGCGTAGTACGGAATGAAACGTACTTTTTCTTTCGCCATGCCGCAATAAGCAAGGGGCTGGTACAGCGCATTCCTGTCATACCCTTCCCGATTCATGCAATATGCCTCTGTTTCCAGTGCCGTCACCGTCCGGCCGCCGATTTCAAATGCTGCCTGCCGAAACTCTGCATCCAAATCCAGATATAGATCGTCCAGCGTTTCCGCTTCCGTGTCCACGCTTTCGCAGCAGTACACCAACGGCCCCCTCTCCACCGCGGCCTGCCCGCATGTTTCCTCCACCATTGTATGCGCCGTGGTATAACGCACCTTCATATCCAGTTCCAGAAGAATGTCCGCGTGCCCGGGTTCTCTGACTTCCACGGTACGGTAAGTGCCCGCCTCTGCCCTGCCTAAAGCATGCCGCTCTCCGTTTATGCGGATTTCTCCGCTTTCCGCCCAACCGGGAATGCGCAGGTTCAGCAGAAACCCTTTTTCGGATTTCACATTTTCGCAAGTAAACCGTATTTTCCCGTCAAACGGATAGTCCGTTTCCTGCACCAACGTAAATTCCGCCCCGTTTTCTAAACGGATCTTTGCCCGGTTGGCACCATACATGCCCAGCCATACGGTATCCGCCGACACCGTATAAGCATATTCGCCGGACTGAGCCACGGTACGCGCCAAATTCGGCGGGCAGCAGTAACTCAGTATATACTCACTCCTTGTCAGCGGCCATACAAGCTTATAGTCCAATTCCTTTGTCCTACGCAGCATATTCTCATAAAAAAACCGCTTTCCGTCCATGCTGAGAGCCGCAAGATTGGTATTCAGCATCATTCTCTCTATCATATCAAAGTACTCTGCCTCCGGCTCCAGCTGGAACATACGGTAAGCCCAGAACACACCCCCCAGAGAAGCACAGGTTTCGTTATAAGCCGTAATGTTGGGCAGCTGGTATTCATAGCCATAAGCCTGATGGATTTTCTGATCGGTGAAAAAATTACCATATGGGGAAACTCCGTTATACAAGGCACCGCAGCCTCCGGTAATGTATATTTTCTTTTCCGTCAGGCTGCGCCAGACCTTATGCAGCACCTCTCTGTAATCCTCCTCCGTTTCCTCCAAACACAGGTCGGCCACTCCCGCATACAAGTAGTTTGCCCGGACGGCATGCCCCAGAATCCGGTCATGCTCCTTTAAGGGAATCCGGTCCTGATTGTCATCCAGCCCATTCTTCACGCTGTCCCGCAGCCCAATGGCCTGCTTCGCCAAAGCCAAATAACGTTCTTCCCCCGTTGTCCGGTACATTTCCACCAGCCCCATATAATGGGAAGGGCAAACAGCCGTCTGCACCTCTCCGGACAACATGGCTTCTTCATACAGATGCTCCAGATAATCTGCGGTCTTTACCGCAACCGCCATAAAACTGTCTTTCCCGGTAATCCTTTTATGAAGGCAGGCCGCCGTGAACATATGGCCGAAATTATACACCTCAAAATCATTGATATCCCCCATGCGGGCCGTTCCGTTCCCCTGCCTCTCACCTATAATCTGCTTGGTGGAAAGATAGCCGTCGGGCTGCTGCGCCCTTGCAATCAGATCCACATATCCGTCAATCCTCTCCGCCAGTTCTTGGTTCCCTGTCTTCGCCGCAGCATAAATTGCCGCCTCCATCCATTTATAAAAATCCCCGTCCCCAAATACCGTCCCGTCAAATTCTCCTTCTGACTCCCCCGCACAAATCCTGAAATTCTCCACCACATGGCTGATATCCTTACTCTCAAACATATGCTGCAGCTGCGGCACAGTCTCCCGGGCACAAGTATCGGACCGTTCCTTCCAAAGCCCGCCGGTCCACTCCACGTCCAGCCCGTCCACCGGGTGAACCTTTGCATTTACAGATTTCCTTGTATCTGTCAACATTCTGATTTCCTCCTTCTTTCAGCTAAACGCCCTCTCCTGCCGCCGAGCAATAACCGTCCCTTCCGTTCCCCCATATCATTGACTTAAGCCGCCGCCATTTCAGGAATGATGATTTGCATGTTTAAATCCTGCGCACGCTTCCCCGGACGGCAAGGCTGGTACATACCTCTATTTTCAGAATGCCCTCCACCGGTTCTCTGATCTTATCAATCAGTGTATTTGCCGCGACCACGCCCATCTTATGTTTCGGTATCTGAACGGATGTAAGAGGCGGGTCCAGCATCTCAAGAAATGCAATATTATCAAACCCTGCTATGGAAATATCTTCCGGAATACGGTATCCCAGATCCCGGAATACCTTCACCGCACAGATTGCGATAATGTCATTGTCCGCAAAAAAGGCGGTTGGCATCGGATCCATGGCAGAAAGTTCCCGTTTCAGCAGCCGGTAAATATCCTCTCCGTCCTCCGTACGGATATTCACAATCCGCCCTTCCGCCCAAGCCAATCCGAAACCGTCCATTGCCCGCCGGAATCCGTAATAACGCTCGGCAAAATTATTGGCATTATCCGCAATATGAAGATATCCTATATCCCTATGCCCCATTTCCGCAAAGTACTTTACAACCTCCCCCACACCCTGCTCATTATTAATCGTAATACAGTCAAATTTCATACTGCTCACATAATTATCCACAATCACAACCGGCACCGGAACCCGTACGAATGCATCCAGCTGCTCCTCCTGCATCTCCGTCGCCAATATCAAGACCCCCTCCGCCTGTTCCCTGTCAATAGCTGCCGCAGCCTCCGCGGCACTCTCCTTATCCACATAAGTCACCAGCAGATTATACCCTCTAGCCTTAATCTGACTCTCCACGCCTTCGATAATCTCCGAAAAAATCTGTGAAAAATACGGACTGTTATCCTGCGCCGCATTACGCCTGCGGTACACAATAAAAATAATATTCTTCTTCACGCTTTCCTCTTCCAGAAGATCCCCATACCCCAACTCCTTCAGCGCATCACGCACCCTGCTACGGGTCGCCTCACTGATCCCGGGCCTGTTATTCAGCACCAATGATACCGTGGAAGGCGATAAATTCAGCATCGCTGCCAAATCTTTAACTTTTACGGCCATAATTCTCCCATCCCATCTCTTCAGATTTAATATTTCATTTTATCATTCCATTTGTCCGGTTGTCAATGTGCCCTTCTGCTTCATCTTTTCGGACGGATTTTTATGCAAATTGCACAAATACATGCTCTGACGGAAATTTTATTCGGCTCTTAAATATTTGTAAATTTCATTAAATTTATTTATAAATATTTAACTGAATTATAATTCATACACCTTATCATGTCAATATACCATTTAAAAATATTTATCCCACACCATTACCACACCCCCACAACCACCACACCACATCACCACCAAAACCTCACCTATACCCTGACCCCCCCCACACCCCCACACAACTCCCGCCCTCTCCCCAGCCACAATACATCCGCCCAAGCCAAGCATACTCAATAACAACAATACCCAAAAGCAAATACACTCATAAGCAAAAATGCCCAAAAGCAAATGTACTCATAAGCAAATATTCCCAAGAGCAAGTATTCACAAAACACTCAAAAACAAATATACTCAAGAGCAAAAATACCCAAAAGCAAATATACTCTTACCCAATAAAAACTCATAACACAGTACACCAGATTATGGTCAACTGAAAAAATCCCAACCTTCTAAATCCCACTAAATTTCTATAAATTATTTATAACCCGTATTTCAAATTCAGCCCATCTGCAACTACCGCATTCAGCCACACCAAAACAAACCCCTTACATTACAATATCATCAACTTAAGCCGCAGCCCGCATCAGGAACGATATTTTTATTCGGACACGCTTTCGCTCTGCGGCAAACGCAACGGTACTAAGGCGCTAAAATACAATGCCTAAGTGCCGGCGTTTTTCGAAGATCCAAGCAAAAAACATCGTTCCGGATGCGAGCTGCGGCTTAAGTTAATGACATTACCTATACTACCGCCATTTATCCCCCTACACAGAAATCAAGGCATGACACCATCCGGCAAAAACCCTTCAGCCCCAACAAAAAAATCCACACACCAACCAAGCCAAAGCCAAAACACCTCTACCGACACCCAGCATCTGTAGGAGCATCCCTGCCGGCGCGGCGGATTTCCGGAGGGGCATTGTTTCCCGCCTGTCTGGCGGCTGACGGATGAGACATTTGGATTTCCTCGGAAAAAACGGAGGCATTTCTTACTGCTTTTTCCGACAGACTTGATGCCGCTCCAGGCGGCGTTGTCTGACCGAAGGGAGTTTAGCCGCCGAGGCATCAAGCCTGCCGGAAAAAACAGTTAGAAATCCCCGTTTTTGACGGCGAAATCCAAATGCCTCATCCGACAGCCGCCAGACAGACGGGAAACAATGCCCCTCCGGAAATCCGCCGCGCCGGCAGGGATACTCCTACAGATGCGTCCGCCCCACAAAAAAAACTGCCGCACCAAAGAAATCCATCCCGGCACGGCAATCCCCCCTATTCCTACAACAACCCCTTATGCTCCAACACCCTCCGCAATTCCTTCGCCCCAAACCGCGGGCTGGAAACCACCGGCTTTCCGATTGCCTCCTGCAGAAACTCCTCCGCATAAGCCATAGACCCCTGACAAAGCAAAATCACATCCACCTGCCCGGCAATCTCCTCCGCTTTCGCCAGCAGCATCTTCTTAAACTCCTCCTGATGAATCCCAAAAGCCCCGTCAATCAGCCCGTCCACCAGTTCCGCCGGACGATTTAATTCCCTCGCCATACGCTTCACCGTATTCTTCGTCGGCTCCAGCGTTGTGGGAAGAGTCGCCAGCACACCGATCCGGCTGCCGAGACGCACTGCCTCACAGCACATTTCCCCGTCAATGCGCACGATGGGCACGCCCGTATACCTTCCGATAGCCTCCGCCGCATCGGCCACCTCCCCTACGGAAGAACAGCAGTTGAGTACCGCCTCCGCACCGTCCATAATCGCCTGCATAAACAGGGAAACCAACCGGGCAGCCGCACCTGCAGTCACGGAGCCGGCCTCCCGGACCTCTGCCAGAATAGACGGGTCTTCATAACTTTGGATCTGTATTCCCGTCCCCAGCTGCTTCGTCACCTCCCGGTTCACCAATTCCGTCAGTTCCGGCGTTGTACTTGTGTAAACAATTCCTACTTTCATCTTACTCTCCCATCCCGGTCCGGCCCTATCTCTTTTTCAGCCGTACCGCCATATATTCCCGTCCGGGAAGTTCCACACAGAACTTCCCTTTCCGGACACCTTTTTCCTCTATCGTCATATTCCAAGTATCAATCACTTCCACCCCGAACTCCGTATCGTCGTCAAAATAATATTCCTTGAACGAAGGACAGGTAAATCCGAAGTAAATTAAGTAATAGCTTTTCACCTTCTGCATCCACTCCGCTTCCGGAACCGCGCACACACAGTCCCATTTCAGGTTATAGGGCATCAGGCCCAATCCCGGAGTCTCACATAGAATGCGGTGCAGAAAGCCAAACCGTTTCCAACTCTCTCCCCTCAGTTTTCCCCCATGGGACCACCAAAGCACATCTTCCGGATTTATCAATGTCTCACCGTGCCCCGCATATCCTCCCCGGCACGCCGCTTCCCAAAATCTCCGTACCAATTCCCTGCCGCTGATATTTCCCCATCCAAAGGAGAGATTTCCCTCATAGCAGATTTCGTCAAGCACTATGGGCTTCTTATATTCCTCACGCCACTTTGCCACATATTCCGCAGACAAATAAGGATCCTGCCTTTGGATGCTGCAATGCGTCACCCAAGGCCTGCCGTAATCATAAAACCCATGGCAATTATGTATGGAACGCAGATGCCGATACGGGTCTTTTTCACAAATCAAGGATGCATAATACTCCCAATCCTCCAATGTCTTATGCGGCATTAAATCATATTCGTTTGCCAAAGACCACCAGACATTGCGGTAAGCCGAAAATCTTGCCAGCACATATGACCAATACCGGCCGTCCTCTTCCCTGGCCATCCGCGAGAAGCCCCAGCGGTCATACGGGTGCATGACAATGATATCCGCCTCGATTCCGCGTTTCTGAAGTTCTGCTATGGAATGCTCAATATGCCTGAAATGCTCCGGGCGGAATCTTGTAAAATCCCAATGGTTGCCCTCCGTCTCCCCTGTATATGCATCGAAGTTTTCCTTCGTCAGCACGCTGCTGTCCATAGGAGTCCCTTCATAGGGATAACTTCTCGGCTCCCCCAGATTATAGGCATAATGTTTTGGGAAAATACAGAACCTGATTTTATTGAATCCGGCCTCCTCCAGGCTCGCCAACGTCTGCGCCATCCTTTCGTCACTCTGCAGTTCCCACACATAACAAGTAGTTCCCACTGAATAATACGGCGTTCCGTCCTCATAAGCAAAGTGATATGTCCCTGCCACATGCACCGGTCCATGGTTGCTCTCCGACGGCGAAGTCACCAAAAATGTACCCTCCGCATTCTCCTGCAGAAAACTCCCTTCCACGGAAAAAGTATAGTTTCCCGTAAAAGAGGGCATAAACCTCACCTTATAAATCCCGCCCCCGTCATAAAAACCGTCCACTGTTACCGTTTCCTGTTCGCCGCAGAAATGCCCCCTGATCGATTGTTCCAGAAACGGATTCCCATCCTCAGGCCCATGGCAGGCCACCTCTGCCATTCCCCACCGCTCCGTCTGCTTTGTATACGCAATTACATTTGCATCTGCATTTTCTTCCGCATTTAAGTTTGTATCCATCTTTTTCTTTTTCCTCTGAATCATCCCGTTTCACGTTCCAAGAAGCCTTCTTTCCTTTTTATTCTAAACATCATTCCGTCCTCTGTCAATCAACGCTCCGCAACCTCCATAAAATTCAGACATTTGTTAAAGAAAGCATACACAAAACGCTCCCGCGGCTGCGCATAAAAAATGCACGGAAAAGCAGCTCTTACGCCCTCCGTGCATTCCTTCCTATCTTATCTTCTATTCCGCAAACTTAAACTGATCCAGCATCTCCTGCAATGTCACCGAATGTGCCGCCAGTTCCTCACTGGTAGCCGAGGTTTCCTCTGCCGCCGCGGAATTGCTCTCAATGACTCCCGAAATCTCCTCCACTCTGTCATTGATTTCACGCACTGCCGCCGCCTGATTTTCACAGTCTTCCTTCACTGTTTCGTTCAGCTCCACTACCTTGGTGATTCCGTCGTTTACCGCCGCAAACGCCTCCGCCGTTGCCTGTGCAATCTCGTTTCCGCTTTCCACCTGAGCAATGGATTTCTGAATTAAGTCTCTCGTATTGGTGGCCGCATCCGCAGACTGAGTCGCCAGTTTCCCAATCTCCCCGGCCACTACCGCAAAGCCTCTTCCTGCCTCTCCTGCCCTTGCCGCCTCTATGGAAGCATTGAGTGCCAGCAGATTGGTCTGCTCCGCAATTTCTTCAATCGTGCCGATAATTGTCTCTATTTCGGTGGATGTACTGGATATAACATGCATTTCCTCCATCATACGATCCATCTGCTCATTGCCCTGCTCTGCCTGATGCTTCACATCATTGGCATAGCTGCTCGCTTCTCCGGCCCGCCTTGCACCGTTCCCCGCCTTTGTCTCCATATCCTTCACCATGGAAAGAATCCCTGTCACGCTGGCTGACTGCTGAGACGATCCTTCCGCCAGTGCCTGCGCCGCTATGGCCATCTGTTCGGACGCGGAATTCACCTGTCCCGAAGACATCTGTATATTGGAAAGGGACACGCCCAGTTTATGCTTAATCTCCGACATAGAATCTAAAATCATCCGGAAATCACCCTTATACCTATCTTTGATATGAGATGTGACATCAAAATTTCCGCTGCTCATTTTAGCCAATATATCATTTTCGTCCTTTATGATAGTCTCCAAATCTCTCATAAATTCCCTGATGTCATCGGAAAGTTCACCGAATTCGTCTTTGGAATGATATTTCAGTTCTGCATCCAGATTTCCGTTCTGCAGTTCCTTCAGCGCTTTCCTGATGCTGTTCAGAGCCTTAATAATCAGCAGACGGATTCCCGTGGAAATCATTCCGCCCACCACTACTGCCGCTATCGCAAAGCCAACCATCAGAACCATGGCAAATATGTAAGTACTGTTGATTTTTGCGGCACTTTTCTGGCTTTCCTGCATATTAAACTGCACCAGTTCATCCATGCTGTTCTCGACTTGGGCAAAAGCTGTCTGTCCGACCCCTTCCAGCAGTGCCTGTGCCTCTATGCCGTTGCCTGCCCTATTCATCTCCGTCACGCTCTGTGTCGCGGAAACATAAGCCTCCCAAGCTTTCTTTGCCGCCTCCAGATACGATTTCCCCTCACTCTTATGGCTGTAATTTTCATACAGAACCATATCTTCTTCCATTTCCGACAGCAGTTCTGTCAGCCTTCCTTCATACCGTTTCCATTCTTCTTCCGTCAGTGCCGCCACATGGGCATACTGAATACGCTGATAATCCGAAGCCAGTTTATCCATATCCTGTGCTACCATGACAGCCGGCATCCAGTTTCTTGACACCACAAATGCCTGACGGCTTATCATCCACATCCCTATGCCGCCAAGCAATGCAATGATGACCATGCCATAAATAAAAGCCCGTGACAGAATCGTCAGCTTTCTCCGGACCGGCAGATCCTTCAGCCTCCGCACGGCCTCACTGTCAGTCTCGTCCACTATTTCCATCGCTGCCTCTTTTACTTTGTCATCTATTTCTTTCGCTTTTTGGTCTATTTCTTTTGCCCTCATCCCGCTCTTCCTTTCTTCCGGCATTTTAGTCGCTGATATAACTATAACACTATCTTTTATAATTTTCTATCATTTTTTAATATATACTTTCCTTTTTTGCACGAATCATATATACTTTTAAAAATCAATACAACTTTTAAGGGAGGCTTCCATGATTTACGAAAATATATATTCTGAAAACCAGCTGAATGTCGAACGGATTCTTTTCGTTCAGATATATGACTATAAAGAAGAATGCAATTCCGCAGATTCTGTCCGAAGCGGTAACTTCTGGGAATTATTGCATGTAGAAAAAGGCCTCGTTGATATCAACACCCCTTCCTCCACATATACTCTTTCCAAAAACGAACTGCTCTTCCGCCGCCCCTCGGAAACCTTCCGTATCCATATGCAGATTCCTGTCCCTGCAAAGATTATCTCCATTGCTTTTACCTGCCCGCCATCCGAAATTCCGTATTCTTCCGTATCCACCCCTTCCCCTGCAAATTCCGGTTCCGTATCGGAGCCATCTGCCCCGGCCAATGACGAAAACCTCCTTCCGGGAAAACTGCTGCCCGTCAGCACACCGGAACGCCGCCTTCTTCAGCGCATCGTATCGGAAACGGAAAACTCCCACTGTTCTCCGTCTCCCTTTGCTGCCGGCCAAGCGGCACTGCTCTATCTGCATCTGCTGCTTATACTGCTCATCCGCAATGCCAATGCAGATATCACGCTCGCCCCCGTTTCCCGTTCCCGGCAGCTTGCCGAAAAAGACCTCCTATTCCGCAATATCCTGAATTATATGGAAGAGCATATCGCCGACCGTCTGACCATTGACCAGATTTGCCATGACCATCTGATCGGGCGGGCTCTCCTCCAGAAATTATTCGCCGAAAATACCGGCTGCGGAATCATAGACTATTTCTCCTTAATGAAAATAAATGCGGCAAAACAACTTATACGCAAAGGAGAACTGAATTTCTCACAAATAGCCGAACAGTTGGGATACAATTCCATCCATTATTTTTCCAGACAGTTCAAATCGATCACCGGCATCACGCCGACAGAATATGCCTCCGGCCTGACCGGTTCCAAACCCATATAGCTTATTCTATCGTTTTTCTTATAGGAAGTCAACGGGCTTTCGTAGGCTCTCACGGAAATCAATTTTCGGCTTTATGCCTGCGCCGGCATTTCCGTTCAGAGCATC
>CAJUIM010000050.1 GCA_910586275.1 uncultured Lachnospiraceae bacterium
ATCCCTCCCGTGCGTCCGCCTCTCAACACAACATTCAGGCTGAACTGTTACTTACGGAAAATCCGGAAATCAATTTTCGGTTGACTATATTGCCTTAAGGGCGTATGATAGAAGAATATTGGCATACAATAAACTAAGTAGAATAAATGATCGCGGCTGCGGGAGACCGCAGGTGAGGAAAGTCCGGGCTTCATAGGGCAGGATGCCGGATAACGTCCGGTGGAGGCGACTCCAAGGAAAGTGCAACAGAGATATACCGCCGCGGGGACGGCTTGTCCGTGCTCCGTTAGAATCCGTAAGCGGGTTCTGGCAGTCCGCAGGACTGTTGGTAAGGGTGGAAAGGCAGTGTAAGAGACTACCGTTCGGCCGGTAACGGCAGGAGCCATGTAAACCCCATCCGAAGCAAGACCAAAAAGAGAGCGACAGGCTTGCCCGGCCTGCTTTCAGGTAGGTCGCTTGAGATTGCCGGTAACGGCAATTCCAGATAGATGATCATTCACGACATAACCCGGCTTATCGTTCTGCTTAGTTTCGGACGTGCCTGAAAATACATTGCTGTAAATTTTCAGGCACGTTTTTTTGTTTTCGCTGCGTGTGAACGCAGCATTTTCATTTTTGTATATAGCTTTACGGTCTGCGGAGAGATTTTATTGTCTGCGGGGAGGTTTTATTGTCCGTGGGGAGGTTTTATTGTCTGCAGGGAGATTTGCGGCTTGTATGCAGTTTGCATCCTGTGGACAGCTTTGGTTTCTGCGGGCAGCAGGGATGCCGGCTGTAATGGTTTGGGAAAAATTTCTGTATGCCGAAGAAAGAATAGGGGATTTTTCGGATACGTTTCGGGTTAAAATATGGTTAGAGGAAATTATGGATAAGAGAGATGAGGAATTATCTGAATTCGAAGTAAGACAGGGCGGGGCGGCATATGCGGTGGGGATATTTATTATCGCATTTTCCGCAATGCTTCTGATATTGGAAATAAAGTATCATATAAAGGCGATTCCGGCCTGGATTTATTTTGTAATTGTATGTATGTTCCTGCTGGGCGGATATGTGTGGGCAGAGGCGAAGAACCGCAGGCTGGTGCAGGCCGGCGGAACTTTTTATTATCGGAATATATGGGGAAAGACGAAGGTATTTTCTTTGGAGGACATCGGTTACGGAAAGGCGGCCTATCATGCTTCCAAGGGAAGGGATTATCTGCGGCTGTATGGCAAGGAAGGGAAATTGCTGTGCCGGCTGGAGTGCAGCATGAAAAATGCGGAATATCTGATATGGTATCTGCATGAAAATGAAGTGCGGCTGGAATTGGAAAAAGGTGCGGAAGGCTTTGCAGGGGAGATCATAGGGCAGCGCCGCGTGGCGCGGGAAGAGATGGCCGGGCTGTCACGGGAGATTTATGGGAAGGTACAGGCTTTGGCAGGAAAGTGGCAGGCACGGAATGAGAGGATGGGGGCGGAATTGGAGTATGGATATGCCTGCTATTACAGAGAGAAAATGAAGGACGGGAGGCAATTGCAGCCAGAGGGCAGCCGTTTTTCCTTCCCGGGGATAAGAGAAGGAAGGGAAGAGGGTTTGCCGGAGGATTTTTATTGCCGTCTGGAGTTCTATGTGAAAAAAGAGGGAGAGACGGTACGGGAGCGGAACGGCCGGCTGCCGATGCTGGCAGTGCCTGTTTTTTACCGGAGGAAAAGCATGGCCGAAGGAGGCGGATACCGACTGTACTTTCATAGCGGCTGGCAGGAAGAACTGGAGGGGGAACTGGTTTGGCTGGAAACGTATCTGCCCAAGCATAAGTTTGTTTTAGCGGAGAAGAATCCGGGAGAATGCCTGATAAAAGACCTGCTATGCGATGCAGAAGAGATCCGCATAGCAGAATAATATGCAGCAAGAAAAAGATATGCAGCAAGAAAAAGATATGTAATATTACCTAACGGGAGGTAGTTATGGATAGGAATGTGTTGGCTGGGGTACTGATACCGTTTGCCGGAACTGCGCTGGGGGCGGCCTGCGTATTTCTGCTTCGGGGGGAAATGAATAAGTTTGTTCAGAAGGCACTGTTGGGATTTGCGGCAGGAGTGATGGTGGCGGCATCCGTCTGGTCGCTGCTGATTCCGGCCATGGATATGTCGGAGGGAATGGGGCGTTTCGCTTTTATGCCGGCAGCGGTAGGCTTTCTGCTGGGGATTCTGTTTCTGCTGGTTTTAGACCGTTTGGTGCCTCATCTTCATCTGGACGGGGAAGAGCAGGAGGGAATTCAGGGTAACTGGAGAAAATCCACCATGATGATGCTGGCAGTGACGCTCCATAATATTCCGGAAGGGGCTTCCGTGGGCATTGTGCTGGCGGGAGCCGCGGCAGGCGGACAAAGGATTACCATGGCAGCGGCTCTTGCCCTGTCTGTGGGGATTGCCATTCAGAATTTTCCGGAAGGGGCAATTATCTCTCTTCCTCTGAAGGAAGAGGCCGGGAAAGGAAAGGCATTCCTGATGGGGATGCTGTCGGGGATTGTGGAACCTGCGGCGGCTATAATCACCCTTCTGCTGGCGGGAAGCATTACGCCATATATCCCATATACTCTGGCATTTGCGGCGGGCGCAATGATTTATGTGGTAGTGGAAGAACTGATACCGGAATCGGCGGAAGGCTCCCACTCCAATATGGGGACGGTGGGATTTGCCGCCGGTTTTGTAATTATGATGATCTTGGATGTGGCCTTGGCCTGATAAACCGATTGGGAGAGTGGCTATATGACCAAAAATCAAATTCGGCTTTGTGTGTGGTTCGCGGGGGCGGGGGGTGTGCCGGATTCTTTGAACGGAAGCCGAACGAGAAAGGTACTGCCTCCGCCCGGCGTGTCTTCCACATGAATGGAGCCTTTTAGGGAATGGGTGATTTCTTCCGCAATGCAAAGCCCCAGTCCGAAGTGCTCCTTTGTGCTGCGGGATTGGTCGGAGCGGTAAAAGCGGCGAAAGATTTTGGCTTTCTCTTCATCGGGAATTCCGATGCCGCTATCGGCCACGGCAATGGTGTAGGAGTCATGGCACCGCCGGACATCGGAGTCGGTTTTCCGGCTTTTGCCATAAGCCAAGGAAAGAAGGATGCTGCCGTTTTCCGGCGTATAGCTGACGGCATTGTGCAGGAGTATGGCAATCAGCTGCTGTAGGCGTTCCCGGTCGCCAAGGCAGGGAGGCATTGGGGAATCGGGCAGGGAAATACGGAAGGATATATTTTTTTCCGCTGCCATTGCTTCGAACGCCTCATAGGAATTCAGCAGAAGGGTATCCGGTTCTATCGGCTCCGGATGCACGGAAAAGGCATGGGAATCTGCTTGGGACAGGAACAGCATATCGTCAATAAGGCGTTTCATCCGCTGTCCTTCGGAATATATGGTATTTAAAAAAGTCTCTTCCTCTTCGGGAAGGGCTTTTTTTCCGTTATGTCCTTGGATGGCTCCGGTACAGGAGAGAATGACTGCCAAAGGGGTGCGCAGTTCATGGGAAGCAGCCGCTACGAAGCGGGTTTGTTCCAGCCGGCTATTCTCTATGGGGATCAGCAGTTTCTTTGTAAAGAAGAAGGAGAAGAGAAACAGCAGGCAGACGGCGGCGGTATCGATGGCGGCAAAACGGATGC
The DNA here is from genome assembly GCA_910586275.1 of uncultured Lachnospiraceae bacterium. Lineage (GTDB taxonomy): Bacteria > Bacillota > Clostridia > Lachnospirales > Lachnospiraceae > Kineothrix. The sequence goes on from CAJUIM010000050.1 coordinate 3,631, forward strand.
GCTGGCTATGAATCTGTCGGTTCAGGGGCAAAACCGGAGATAGGATAAGGAGTTCGGTTTTCCCGTTTTCATAAGGGATATAAGCATAGCAGGCATAATAGTCCTCTTTGTAAGAGGAAGTAAACGAATATTCCGTATGGAAGGATTTCCGGGCTGCATCAGGAGAAGTTACGGAATAATGGGAGCGGTAGTATTCCAGAGCCTCCTGCTCGGTGATTTTCCGCTTTTCGTCCTGTGCACGTTCGCTGAACAGGAGGGGAATTCCGTTGTCGGTTATTGATATGGTAAAGGCATTGAAGGATTCCATTTGGGAAAGCCATGTATGGGTAATCAGAGTCTGTCTTTCAAAGTTAGCGATCAGAGTGGCGATATCCCTTTGGAAAGAAAGGAAGTGGTTTTGCTTCAGCCCTTGCTCGGATACATATAAATAAGTCAGCGACATTGTGAACAGTAGGAAGGTGGTGATGCCGGCGCATAAGAACGTCAGTCGGTAGTGTACTTTACGGAACATATGGTTTTCCTTTCTTTTTTCCTCTCTTTTTTCCTCTCTTATTTCCGGGATGAGGTATCGGTATCCGGCAGACAGATGCTGTATCCGATGCCTCGGAGGGTACGGAGGGTAACAGTGCTGCCTACGGCTTGGAGCCGGCGGCGCAGAAAATGGATATAATTATCCAGATTGCCGTTTTCTATGTCCGTGTCCATGCCCCATACTTTAGTCAGCAATTGCTCCCTTGTAAGGGTTTGTCCCGGATTGCGGAAAAAGGACTGAAAGAGTTCGTTTTCCTTTTTGGATAGGCTGCATGAAGAGACGGGGCCGCTCAGCCGGCTGTCGGCCACATGGAGCGTCAGGTCGCCGAAGGACAGCGCATCATTTTCGTGGATCAGCGGCGAACGGCGTGTCACACAGCGGATGCGTGCAAGCAGTTCTTCAAAATCAAAGGGTTTTACGAGGTAATCGTCGGCACCGGAATCCAAACCGGTAATTTTATCATGCAACGTTCCTAAGGCGGTAATCAGGATTACCGGCGTGCTGTTGTTTTTCCTACGCATAAGCGTAAGCAGCTGTGTGCCGTCAATCGCCGGAATCATTCGGTCCAGCAGAATGCAGTCATGGATGTTCTGATTGATATAGAAGAGGGCCTCTTCGCCGTCGAAGCAGGCATCTACGGTGAAATTTTCCTTTTCCAGTTGGTATTTCAGGGAATGGTTCAGTTTTCTGTCGTCCTCAATAAGCAATATGCGCATGGTAATACCTTCCTTAATTATTATATATTATGCCCGCGGGCAGAGAAACAGGCGGCTGCCTACAGATTTTTGCCGTGCGGCGCAGGTTAATGACATTGTGAATATCCGATATTTTATTATAGCAAAAAAATCTCTAAGAAATCTCTAAAATTTTTTCCTGCTTTTAGAGATTTCTTAGAGAATGACCTGTTAAACTTTAGCATGTCAGGAGGAGGGCAGGCAATTCCGTATGGAGATGGAACAGCTTATAAGAAGGGCAGACGATATAAGGATGGAAGGAGAAATGCCGGAAAATGACGGAAAAAGGACGGAGGTACTGGCTGGAAAACGGAGCATATGGCAGAATAAATAGCTGTATGACGGCGCGTGTGACGGAAAGGAGAGGGAAAGAGTGATGATGGCGAGAGGAAATAAGAGGAGGAAACTGGCAAAAAGAGCAGTCAGCCTGTTTGCAGCATGTTTTCTTTTGTTTGTAGCGGCAGCTGCCGCAGGCTGCGGCAGGCAGGGACAGGAAGCGGCGGACAGAGAAAGCGGGGAAACAGGAAGGGCAGGAAACGGAACAGGCAGCGAAGAAAACGTACAGGCCGGAGAAGACATAAAGACCGGGGAGAAGATAATGGGAAGGTATGTGGAGTCGGTCAATGATTCTTTCGATGGCATGTTGGAGGCCTGCACACGCATGGTGCAGCTGGAAGACGGCAGCTTGGTTATTTTGGGCAGGCATAGCGGGAAATGGGTTTCCCAGGATCAGGGCAATACATGGGAACAGGAAAACACAGACTGGCTTACGGAACTGTTGGAAGACGGCACATATATAGGGGACATTGCCCTGTCCAAAGACGGATATGTGGGGGTGATTGCCTATTCCGGGGAGGATACGCTGCTCTACCGTTACCTAGTGGTTTCGCCGGAAAATGAAATAACGGAATTCGAAGTGCCGCTGGGGGAGGAAGGAAAAATCAGGAAACTGGCGTTTTCCGACGACAGCAGGCTTTTTGCATCGTCTATGGGAGGGAAAGTATATGAAATAGACTGGGAGCAGGGAAACAGCAAGATTGTGGCAGATATAAACGAGTGGGCGCATTTTATGCAGATATGGAAAGATAAAATGGTATGCGTCACATGGAACGGAGTTTATCTATATGACCTTTCTTCCGGGGAGAGTGTATCGGATAAGGCTTTGGAGGAATTCGTGGCGGCACAGGCAGGGGATAAGCTGAAGAATGCGGACGGGTATTACCAGCCGCTGTTGGTAATACCCAGCGGGAATGATATTCTATACTTGATTTGCGAAAAAGGGATTTTCCGGCATGTCTGGGGAGGTAATCTGGTGGAACAGCTGGCAGACGGCGGCCTGAACTCCTTAAGCGATCCGTCTTGTGCCATAGGTGACGGCCTATTGCTGGAAAACGGGGTATTTCTTCTGTTCACAAGCGGCGGACGGCTGACAAGCTATGCTTATGACCCGGATATGCCGGCTACGCCGGATGTCCAGATTAAGGCATACAGCCTGACGGAAAGCGAAAGGCTGAAAAAAGCCATTGCGGAATACCAGGCGGAGCATCCGGAAGTATATGTCCGGTATGAAATCGGAATGGAAGGGGATATTTCTGCTACAAGGGAAGATGCATTGAAAAAGCTGAATACGGAGATAGCCGCAGGAACCGGGCCGGATCTTCTGATTTTGGACGACATGCCTATAGATTCCTATATAGAAAAAGGGATTCTGGCGGATCTGACCCCATTTTTGGAAAAGGAACTGGGGGAGGGTTACTTCGGCAATATGGTTAAAGCTTTTGCAAGGGACGGGAAAATCTGTGCGGTACCGGTGGAATTTAAGCTGCCTCTGATAGGAGGCGACGGGCAGATTGTCGGGAAGATGGGAGATCTGGCCTCCATTGCGGACGCGGCAGAACAGTATCGGAAAGCCAACCCGGAAGGGAGCCTGTTCGGAGCTGCGCAGGAAAAGACGTTGATCAAGCGTTTTATGATAGTATGTGCCCCGGCTTGGCGGACGGAAGACGGTAAGGTGGACGAAGAAAAACTGGAAGAGTTTTTTATACAGGTAAAACGTATATGGGATACGGAGAAAGATGCGGTAACCGAGAAGGAACGTAAGGCAGAGGAAGATTATTACAGCAGAATGAAAGCGGAGGGCAATCGTACGGAAGAAGAGGCGGATGAACTGATTATCAATAATATAATAAATGCCGGGACTAAGTATATGATAGGGGAACAGGAGTTCTTCACAGGTACGGTGGATGGTTCCTTCGATTTTGATGTGCTGAATTCCTATTTCCATGTAAAAGAGCGGGAAAACGGAGAATTTGCGCCTTACTGCGGGCAGCTGTCCAATGTATTTGTTCCGGTGAATATTGTAGGCATCAGTCAGATGTCGCCTTATCAGCAGGAGGCAGGGGAGTTGATGAGGACTTTGACGGATACGGAATGGGGAGCCTTAGTGCTGAACGAAGAGAGGACAAAGGAATACTTAAGGGCCAATGCCAACGAGGATGGCAGCAGCTATGGTTCTATGGGCGGCACCAGGGAAGACGGGACGGTATCCTATCTGGAGATTTATCCGGCAACGGAGGAAGATATCAGCCATTTGGTGCAGATTGCCAGACAGGCCGGCGTGCCTTATATCAAAAACAGCGTGTTGGAAAATGCCGTATCCGAAGTAGGGGAAAAAGTGCTGAAAGGGGAACTGACGGCAAAAGAAGGCGTGCAGGAAGTGAGCAGACGCGTTTCGCTTTATATGGCGGAGTAATAGTAATGGAAGGAAGAGAATGATATGGGAAAGAAAAGGGCATGGATATTTTTCCTGCTCCCCAGTTTTGCGGGTACGTTGCTTTTTGTCATCTGTCCGTTTGCGGATGTGGTCAGGCGTTCTTTCCTGACCGCAATCACAGGACGGTTTGTGGGGCTTAAAAATTATCGGACCATATTCGGCAATGCGGCATTCCGTACGGCAATGAAAAACACATTTCTGTTTACGGCATTCTGTATCCCGCTGCTGGTTGCCATGGGACTTCTGATTGCGCTGGCTTTGTCCCAGACAGAACATCTGCGGCTGATAAAATCCCTCTATCTGTTCCCTATGGCCATGCCTACGGCGGCGATTGCCATTGTCTGGAAAATGCTTTTTTATAAGCAAGGGTTTTTTAATAAATATCTGGCGGCATTTTTTCCGGGGGGCAATCCGGAGAGCCTTGGGGATCCGGTGGATTATCTTGGCACGGGGGCGGCATTTTTCCTTCTTGCCGCCACTTATATATGGAAAAACTTAGGTTATACGATAGTCCTGTGGCTGGCGGGGATTATGGGCATAAACGGGGAAATGCTGGAAGCGGCTAAGGTGGACGGGGCGGGGAAGGCTCAGCGGCTTATTTACATATTGCTGCCAAGCCTGAAAAGCAGCATGTATACGATTGTAGTGCTGTCTTTCCTGAATTCCTTTAAAATTTACCGGGAGGCCTATTTGGTGGCCGGGCCTTATCCTCATGAAAGCATCTATATGCTGCAGCACCTGTTCAATAACTGGTTTGTCAATCTGGATCTGGATAAGATGGCAGCGGCGGCGGTGGTCTGCGGGGCGGTGTTTTTGGCAGGCATCCTGCTGCTGCAAAGGGCTTGGAAAGTGTCTTAAAAATATTTTCTGCCAGAGGAAGGGCAGTTTTCCGGCACATTCCGCGGAGGAAAGGAGTAAAATAAAATGCTTTTCGATCATTTATCTGTCCGGGACGGCAGTGTTGCGAAACGTATGCGGCGGTTAGCGGCAGGGCTTCGTATATATGTTACGGAAGCCGCATTGCTGCTGCCGGCTTTGCTGGCATGCATCCCGGTTTTTATCCTTGTCACAGGATCCGTAATGGGGCGCGGCGAACTGGCGGCTTATCTGCTGCCGGTGCTGAATGATTCCGGGGGTTATATAGATTGGAAGCTGATGCCGGATTATCCTACATTTGAAAACTATCAACGGCTGTTATTGGAAACGCCGCAGTTTTTTGTGCTGTTTTGGAATTCCATACGGATGACTGCAGTTATTCTTCTCGGTCAGCTGGTCATAGGAGTGCCGGCAGCATGGGCATTTGCGGCTTATGAGTTTCCGCTTCGGAAAGGGGTTCTTACGGTTTATATTGTGCTTATGCTTCTGCCGTTTCAGGTGACGATGCTTTCCGGCTATCTTGTGCTGGACGGCATGGGACTTATGAATACACAGCAAGCGGTAATATTGCCGGCAGTTTTTTCCACGTTCCCGGTATTTATCTGCTACGGCGGTTTTTCCGGGATACCGAAGGAAATGTTGGATTCGGCCAGAATGGACGGGGCAGGGGAAGCACTGATTTTTATTCGGTTCGGCCTTCCGCTGGGGAAAGGAGGGATCCTTTCGGCGTTGGTACTGGGCTTTCTGGAATATTGGAATCTGATGGAACAGCCGTTGGCTTTTCTGGAGGATAAGGCATTGTGGCCGTTGTCACTATATTTGCCCGAAATCGGATGGCAGCAGGCGGGATATGCTTTTGCGGCTTCTTTGATTACGCTGATTCCGGCAGTGTTTGTCTTCCTGTCGGGACAGGATTATTTGGAAAAGGGCATTGTGTATACGGGATTGAAAGGGTGAGGGCTATGGATGAGAAGCGGATGGAGGAAACGGGGATATGCGGCACCGGCATGCAGCGATGGGGAAGCAATGAAAGCAGGTGCATGGTAAAAAGTAGGTGCATGACAGAAAGCAGGCTTTGGTTTGGGCCGGCCGGAAGACAGAGAAGGACGGCGGCCGGGTTTGCTGTCTTTCTTGTATTGATGTGGGTGTGCACTTTAGTGTCAAAAACCATTTATGCTTCCGGGCTTCCGCAGGTACAGGCAGCGGCGGCGGAGAAGAAAAAAATCGAGCATACGGTGGAAAGCGACGGGATTATCAGGCAGGGGAGCGACCGGGCAGTGCATACGCTGGCAGGGCTGCGGGTGGAGCAGATCAGCGTCCGGGTAGGAGATACGGTGGAAAAAGGGGATTTGCTGTTTGTTCTGGATACGGAAGATCTGGCGGATGTGATAGAGCAAAAAGAACTGGAAGCGGCAAAGATGGAATACCAGATCAGTGACTTGCAGAAAAACCGCCGGCTTGCGGAGGAAGAGAAGCGCCGGCAGGAAGAACGGGCAGAAGAGGATCTGGAGACTGCAGCGGATGCGGCGGGGCGGGGCATAAGCCGTGCGGACACTGCCTGGCAGGAGGCGGACAGGAAACTGCAGAGCCATCTGGAAGACGGCGTGCCTGTGACTTCCCAAGAAGGACGGGAAAGCGCATACCGGGAATATGAGGAGTGGGTGCAGATGGGAAAGGATCTGGAAGCCACCGTTTCGGGCAATCAGGCGCGTAAGGAGGAAAAGGAAGCGGCGTTGGCGGCATTGCAGGAAAGCGGTTCGGCGGAGGAAATTGCAAAGGCACAGGAAGAATTGGAGAAGGTCAGGGAGGAACTGCGCAGCGTTCAGGCGGAGTATGAAACATACAGCAGCCATCCCATGCAGGAACCGGATTTTTCAGCAGAGGATACGGCGAAAAAGGCATGGGAGGCGGAAAAGCATAGTCTGGAGGGCAGCGTCAGGGAGGCCGGGTACGGAAAAGAAGATGCTCTTCTGGCAGGGGAAGCCGGAGTAAGGGATGCGGAAAGAAACCAGGAAGATGCGCAGAAAGAACCGCAGGCGGACAGCACATTGGAAATCAGCCGGATGGAGTTAAAGAAACTGAAAAGGGAGATTGAAAAATACATGGCAATTTATGAAGCCGGAGGGCGGATAGTCAGCGAGGTCAGCGGCACAGTGACGAAAATCCATGTGGTGGCAGGCGAGCGCACTGCCGACGGGGCGGCAGTAGTCTGTGCAGACCATGAAGTGCCTTATCAATTTGAGACACTTCTGGGGAAGGAGCAGAAAAAATATGTGAATTCAGGGGATGCGGTGACTTTGAAGACGGCACAGGGGAATGCGGAACTGAAGGTGGATTATATAGAGGAAGACGGCAGCGGTTCCTACCGGGCAGTGATATACCTTCCGGAAGGGGAGGGGGAACTGGGGATGAGCGGAACCATGAGGCGCAGCGATGTGTCCGAAAGCTTTAGCTGCTGTATTCCTATCAATGCGCTGCACAGTGAAAGTCCGGGAAACCGTTATTATGTCTATGTGCTTGGGCAGAGGGACGGCATTTTAGGAAAGGAATATTATGCACAGCTGCGTTATGTGGAGGTGCTGGATCAGAATGAATTGTATGCGGCTTTGGCGGAAGGATCATTATCGGGAGAAGAGCAGGTGATTACGGGATGCGATAAGGAAATTGCCAATGGGGCTGCTGTCCGGTATGAGGAATTTTGACGGCGCATTTACGCAAGAGATAGGCAAACGGAATATCAAATATGGATTTCAATCCCCAGAACATATGCGTTTTGGGGATTTTCCCAAATGCCCCAAATGGGCGCAAGTGTGCCGTTCTATGTAACGGCGGTTACTTTCTCCCACATGGGGTATTTATAATTTGCAATTAGTAGGTGTGAAAAAATATATTGGATTCCGGATAAATAAAATGCAGTATAAGTGCAACTATTATAATTAGGCATAGAAATATAAAGCTGCCCACTATAAACCATTTGATCCCTTTTAAAATAGCTTTGAGAGTTTTATTTTGAATAATAGAATCCACGTCTTGGGAAACTCGATAAATTGAATCGACTTTCTCATTTATAAAAGAATTTTCCCTTACTTCCTGCACGTCAATATCCTTTACAAGTTCATCTAAAGTCATATGAAAGAAATCACTTAACATGACTAATCTAGTAAAATCCGGGTATGATTGCCCTGCTTCCCACTTTGAGACTGTCTGTCTTGATACCTGCATTTCCATTCCCAGTTCTTCTTGGGAGAGTCCTTTTTCTTTCCGAAGTTTTAATAATTTTTCGTTAAATTTCATTTCCCATTGCCTCCTTTTTTCTAGCCTACAATATTATTCATTTGGCTTCAAGCAATTTAGGCTGTCAATTTGTCAATTTTAACATACATTTCATAGGTTTCTGAGAATTAACATTGTGTCAATAATCTTTAACACATCTTTTGGATACTCCAATCCCATGTGTTTGGAAACAACCATGGCCGTTGCGCCGTGCCGTCTTCGGGAATGGGCTGCACAGCAGATGGTTCCTGTGCGGCGCCTGATTGGCATTGATATGTATGTTTCTTCCAAAAGAATGGTGCGGATGTTTATACTGATTGGATCGGGGTAAAATTAAAGTAAATATATAGTTGTTTTCAAGTAATATTCCATATAATATGAAGATGCAAACAGCAAGGGAGTTGTAAACATTCCGATTATTTTTTGGATAGACAGGAGAGAATATACAGAATGCATAAAACATTGAGAACGTGTGCTCAATTGCTTGAGGAGTACAGAAAAGAAAATTCAAGTGAAAATTCAAGTGAAAAACTAGAGTTTCTGTTGGGGGAAAAGTTTCTTTCGGAGAACGGGAAGATAAAGGATGTTTACAACATTACAGCACCTTTTGAATGGGACGGAAAGACGCTTCTTGCCGGCAGAGTGGAAGCGCGGGAGAGCGAACACTCGGAAGTTGTTTTTTTCCAACGGAAGGAGGAGGGCTGGGTACCGGTTCTGGATGCACCGATGCTGAAACTGCAGGATCCTTTTGTGACGATAGCGGAAGGGATATTGGTAGTAGGTGGCGTGGAAGTTTTCCCTGACAGTGAAAATCCGGACAGGCTGTGTTGGCGGACGGTTTTTTATAAGGGGAAAACCTTGGAAGAACTGAAACAATTTGCAAAAGGCCCGGACGGGATGAAGGACATCAGGCTGCTGCAGCTTTCGGACGGACGGATTTTGACGGCAGTGAGACCTCAGGGCATGATAGGCGGGCGGGGGAAAATCGGTTTTATGGTGATGGACAGCCTGCAAGAACTGACGGAGGAAAGAATAGAAAAAGCCCGGGTGCTGGATGGCCAGTTTACGGATGAGGAATGGGGCGGCTGCAATGAGATGCATCTTCTGCCTGACGGAAAAGTGGGCGTGCTTTCTCACATTGCCTGTTTTGATGAAAAGGGAAACAGACATTATTATCCTTCCTGCTTTATCTATGATGTGGGTACGGGTGAATATACGCCGATGAAAATTATATCGGAAAGAAGGGATTTTGCGCCGGGTGAGTGCAAAAGGGCAGATTTGGAAGATGTGGTTTTCAGCGGAGGTCTTGTCAGGAGAAGCGGCGGGAAAGCAGAGCTGTATTGCGGAGTAGGGGATGCGGAAGCACATGTGCGGATCATCGACGATCCGTTTCTGAAAAAAGAGAACTGATAATTTTATGTCACTTCGGAATGGAGGAAAAAAATGAAAAAGAAAATGACGGCAGTATTGTTGGCAATGTGCACAGCGGCAAGTGTTTTTGCAGGCTGCGGCAAAGGGCAGGGCGGAGGCGTCCAAGTGGTGGATTTCTGGTCGGCGCCCAATCAGGCACAGTATGATTACTGGCTTGCGAAAGCGCAGGCATTTAATGAGACAAAGACGGAAGTGAACGGCAAGGTAATAGAGGTGCAAGTGCAGCAGATGCCGGAATCCCCTTCTTCGGAGGCAGGCATTCAGACGGCGATTTCCACAGGCACGGTTCCGGCTGCTTCCGAAAATGTCAATACAGGTTTTGCGGCTACTCTGGCAGAATCGGGAGTAATCCATGAACTTCAGGATCAGGACTGGTATCAGCAGATAGTGAAAAACAGAGCCATGGAAACAGCGGTAGAGGGCTGGAAGATAGACGGCAAACAGTATGTAATCCCGCTGTATATCAATCCTATGGCATTTCAGTGGAACGTAAAGGCGTTAGATGCCCTTGGGTTCGATGCGCCGCCGGCTACTCAGGCCGAGTTTGAGGCAGTGATTCAGGCATTTGCCGATGAGAGGGACGGAAAGATGGCGGAACTTGGGGTGACTCATACTTTCTACCGTCCGGCACTGCTCCGGGCAGATCAGTGGTGGGAGAGATGGTATGATTTCCAGATGGTTTATCAGTCGTACAACGGCGGGGGTAACTGGGTAGACGGAAACACGCTGTCGCTGAATGCCGAAAACACGGAAAAAGCTTTTGAATTTATCGGCATTATGGGCAATACCATTATGACAGGGGAGATTACGCCTTTGTGGACGCTGGATCAGGTGCCGGTGCTGTTCAGCATCAATGCGCCTTGGGAAATCAGCCAGCTGAAGGAGGCGGGAAAAGAGTACGGAACGGATTATGTTTACGGACCTACGGTTGTAGAGAAGGAAGGAGATACTTCTTATTCTTATGCGGATTCCAAAGGAATCGTATTTTATAAACATGAGAGCATCTCACAGGATGAGCATGACGGCGCGGCGGCGTTTATCTCATGGGTTTACAGTGCCGAGAATTCTGCGGCAGCGGATTTGGAATGGTTAAATGCCACCAACATGATGCCTGTGCGCGGCGACATTGCGGATAATGAAACTTTTGCGCCGGTGATGGAGGAACTTCCTGCATTGAAAGGTCTGGCAGAGTACATTCCCAATGCGATTCCCAGTATGTCGCATGCGAAAATGACGGAAATCCAGACGGCATTGACAGAAGCCGGGCTTGTTCCTTATATGGAAGAGGTTTTGAATGCAGAACCTATGAATGCGCCGGATGCTTCCGGTTATGTGGAGGCGGCAATGTCGGCAATGAAAGCCGCAGGCGGATTGGACTAAAAACGGAAGGAAGGTGCCCGCATGAAAGGGATTCATAGAAAACAATCAACCGGAAAGCGTCAGGAAAGTATCCTTGGGTGGATTTTCTGCTCACCGTATCTGGCCTTTTCCCTCATATTCTTTTTACTGCCTCTTATGTGGGCATTCTGGCTTTCCGCAATGGACTGGAACCTGATGGGCAATGATAAGACATTTGTAGGGCTTGGCAATTTTGCGGCATTGTTCCGGGACGATAAGGTACAGGCGGCTTTTATAAATTCTTACCGCTATCTGCTGCCCATAGTCATTCTTTGTTTCGCATTCGGGCTGCTGATTGCGCTTCTGGTTTCCCAGCTTCCGGAGAAAGTCAAGGGGATTACGGCAGTATTGTTTTTTATCCCCTATCTGACTTCGGGGGTAGCGACTTCGGTGGTGGTAAAGTATCTGCTGGCCTATAATTCGGTTCTCAGTACTTTTTTACGCGAAAAGCACGGAATAGACGTGAATTGGCTGATGGATAAAAGATCGGCTTTTGCAATTATGGTGATTTTAGTAGTATGGAAAATGTCGGGATATTACGCTTTGTTCATTCTGTCCGCCATTGAGGGGATTTCCGAGGATGTGAACGAGGCCTGTGCGCTGGACGGTTCCGTGGGGCTGCATAAGCTGTTCCATGTGACGCTGCCCATGATTACACCTACGCTTACCACGGTTATTGTGCTGGCTACCGGGCTTGCTTTCGGTATCTATACGGAGCCTTACCTTCTTACCGGAGGCGGGCCGAATATGGCTACCACCACATGGCAGCTGGAAATTTATAACGCGTCCTTTACGAGATTTCAGTCCGGCTATGCGGCGGCTATGGCAATTTTGAATGCCATACAGATTTTTGTTACCTTAAGGATTATCAATGTTGTCATGGATCGGTTCAATAGAAGGTTCGGATGGTAAGAGTGCGGGAAAGGTCTGCGTGTGACGTTTCGGAACGGAGGTTGGAATGAAAAGAAAAAAGACAGTCAGGACGGCGGTGGCAGCCGTATTAACCGTTATATTGCTGATGATATCGCTGTTTCCTTTTTATTATATGGTCGTCCAGTCGGTTCTTCCATGGGACAGGATAGACAAAGAATTGATTCCCACAGGATTTACCTTGAGAAGCTATGAATATCTGATGGGGACAGGCGGAGCAGGAAAATCTTATATTTGGTTACGGGCATTGTGGAATTCCTTGGCCGTATCGCTGCCCACGGCAGTAATTTCCGTAGTGTGCGGCCTTCTGATCGGCTATGCAGTGACGAAGCTGTCACGCTTCAACGGGAAAAAATTTATCATGGATTCCCTTTTGTTTCAGATGTTTTTCCCGACCATTATATTGCTGGTGCCGAAATTCATGATTTCCAAAGGGATGTCCAACAGCTATCCGGGCATGATTCTTCCGCTGTCGGTATCTACTTGGGCAATCTTTATGTATATTAATTATTTCAGGACATTGCCGGATGCCGTATTTGAGGCGGCGAAGATAGACGGGGCCGGGCCGTTGGTCATCATAAGGAAAATTGCTTTTCCTACCACAAAATCCATCACGACGATTGTTTTTCTCTCTATCTTCATGGGAAGATGGTCGGAACTGATGTGGGATATGCTGATATCGCCCAAAGTGGAGATGCAGACATTGAATGTGCTGATTTCCACGCAGTTTAAGCCTATGGGGAATTATCCGGGACCGATGTACGCGGCTTCCGTCATTTTGACCCTGCCCATTATTGTGTTATTTTTATGCTTTTCCAAGTATTTTAAAGAAGGAATCAGTTTTATGCTGAAATAGGTGCTGATATGTTAAAAAGATGCGGATATAATCCGCTGCTGATGCCGGCGGACGTGAAGCCCAGTCATCCCCGCTTTCAGGTGGACGGCATTTTCAACTGCGGGGTTGCGCGGTATCAGGGAGAAGTCATTCTCCTGTGCCGGGTTGCCGAATCGGTCAGGCAGACGGATGAAAATAAGTTAGAGATTCCCGTTGTGGTAAACGAAGGCGGGAAAGATGTGATAAGAACAGTGGTATATGATAAAAAGGAACAGACGGAATTTGACTATTCGGACAGCAGGTCTGTTTACAAGACGGGGTCGAAGGGAAGGCGGACGGTGGCTAATCTTACTTCCCTGTCCCATCTGCGTGTTGCCCGTTCCGGGGACGGCATTCACTTTACGGTGGAGGATAAACCGTGCATCATGCCGATAGCGTCCGAGGAGTCTTGGGGAATGGAGGATCCGCGGATTACGCAGATCGGGGAGATCTATTATATCACTTATTCGGCGGTAACGGAGCATGGTGTATGCGTGTCCCTGATGAAGACAGAGGATTTTCAGTCTTATGAAAGAATGGGCATTATCTTTGGGCCGGAAAATAAGGATGTGGCTATTTTCCCAGAAAAAATCGGCGGGGAATATGTGGCCTTTAACCGGCCGGTGCCTTTCGGTATCGGAATGCCCTCCATGTGGCTGGCCAAGTCGCCGGATTTGCTGCATTGGGGCAGGCAGAGGCTGTTCATGGCCACGTCGGAGAAAGGCTGCTGGGATGAAGGAAGGGTAGGGGGCGGAGCGGTTCCGCTGAAGACGGAGAAAGGCTGGCTTGTCATATACCATGCCGCCGATGCCGCAGACAGATATTGCCTTGGCATTTATCTGCTGGACTTGGAACATCCGGAACAGATTCTGGGTAAGCTGGAAGTCCCCTTTATGGAACCGGAGACGGCCTATGAAAAGGAAGGTTTTTTCGGCAATGTGGTATTTACCTGCGGCGCACTTTTGCAGGAAGGCAATGTAATTATATATTACGGAGCGGCGGACGATAAAATCTGCAGGGCGGATATAGAGCTTGAGGAGATATACAGAATGCTGGAGTGTGTCTGAGGATTCATTCCTGCCATCGCTTCCGTGCTCTATCCAGACACTTTTATGCGGAAGGGGATATGCATTTGGATAAGAAGATTACCATGAAACAGCTGGCGGACAGGCTGGGGATTTCCGTCAACGCCGTATCCTTGGCTTTGAATAACAAGGAAGGGGTCAGCGAGAAGACAAGGCGGCAGATTCTGCAGCTTGCCAATGAGACGGGCTATCTGGAACAGTCCAATAAGTACAACAAAGCTTTTTCCAGCAAAAATATTTGTGTTCTGATTCGTAAGATTTATTTTCAGGATATGCATTTTTATTCCAGGGTAATCTACGGCATAGAGAGTCAGGCGGATCAGATGGGTTATGATGTTATTATCCAGTTTATGGATGATGAGATAAATGTGCCTTCCTGCGTGGAAAACCGGAAAGTGACGGGCATCATTATTGTAGGGGCCGTGGAAAAAGAGCGGATAGAAATGCTTGGCGCATATGGAATCCCCATGGTCGTGGTAGACAGTACTACTTACGGTTATCAGGTAGACAGTGTTCTGTCTGATAACCGCAGCGGTGCTTTTTTTGCCGTGGATCAGTTAATCAGGAACGGGTACCGTAAAATAGGGTTTTTCGGGGATCTGGATTACTCTCTCAGCATTAAGGAACGATTTTTCGGCTATGCGGAGGCTATGGCGGGAATTATGGAGGACGGATCCATGCAGACGGCTTTGCTGGAATGCATGAAGTATTCTCTGCTGAGAAATATCGAGCAGCATGTGCTTAGCAAAAATACGGAAGCCATTGCGGAACTGTTAAGGACGGCAGAGAAGCTGCCGGAAGTTTTTATGTGTTCCAATGATAGGGCGGCCATATTGCTTATGAATGCGCTCCGGGCACAGGGCTACCGTATTCCGGAAGAGATCGGAATCGTGGGGTTTGACGATATGGAAATCAGCACGATGGTAGTGCCTGCGCTGACTACCATGCATATTGCAAAGAAGAATATGGGGATGAAAGCGGTGCAGACATTGCAGTGGCGGCTGCAGAACCGGAAAGCGAAGCAGGAGAAAATCATTCTGCCGGTGGAGATGGTAGTGCGGGATTCGGTTCTGCTGGAGCGGTAGCGTGTGAAACACCGGCGCAGGCATAACCACCCAAATGGATTTCCGCGATTTCCGTAGGAAACGGCTTGAAAAGGCTGATAAATTTGGTATAATGAATGTATAGTTTCGGATACCAATGACAGAGATAAATAATGATGCGGTTTTGGCAGGAAAGGCGGTGCGGTATGTACGAACTGAAGGAGGAATATCTGACCGGGATTGAGCAGATTGATAACGAGCATAGAATTTTATTTGAAATAGCGGATGAAATATACCAATTGTGTCAAAATGATTTTGTGCCGGATAAATATGACCATATCGTAAATTTGCTGCAAAGACTGAAAGAATATGCAATCATGCATTTTGACCATGAGGAAGAATACATGGAAAGCATTCAGTATAAGAAGATGTTTACGCAGAAAATCCAGCATGACAATTTTAAGCGTAAACTGGAGACTATGGATTTGGAGATTATTGACGATAATCAGGACAAGGCAGTGGAGGAACTCCTGAAGTTTGTGACGGATTGGCTGGTCAATCATATCATGGTGACGGATAAACAGATTGCGGAATAAGGAATAGGTTCGTGACATCTTATATAAAAAACGCCTATGGAACAATCCCCGGACAGTACGGCAATACGGTTCGGGGATTGGTTTTTTCATGTCCGGCTTCGGTGAATGACGTTGATATTTTCCTGTTATTTCATGCATATAACTTGACAGCGGATGAAAACAGGCGCAAAATACATTCAGATGCATTTTGGAAAGGAGCAGGTAAGGAAATGACTAAGATTGATATTGTGTCCGGATTTTTAGGGGCAGGTAAGACTACATTGATTAAAAAGTTACTGAAAGAAGCTTTGGAAAATACAAAAGTAGTGCTGATAGAGAATGAATTCGGTGAGATCGGGATTGACGGAGGCTTTCTGAAAGAAGCCGGAATTGAAATAAAGGAAATGAATTCCGGCTGTATCTGCTGTTCTTTGGTGGGGGATTTTGGGACATCCTTGAAGGAAGTATTGGATACTTATGCGCCGGAGCGTATTTTGATTGAGCCGTCGGGAGTCGGCAAGCTTTCCGATGTAATGAAGGCGGTGCAGGATGTGGTGCCGGAAGCAGAGGTGACGCTGAACAGTGCCGTGGCAGTGGTGGATGCGTCAAAATGTAAAATGTATATAAAGAATTTCGGAGAGTTTTTTATTAATCAGATTGAACATGCAGGGACGATTATCCTGAGCCGTACCGGGAAGCTGAGTGAGGAAAAGTTAGAGGCCTGTGTGGCTTTGCTCCGCGGATATAACGGGAAAGCCAAAATCATCACTACTCCTTGGGAGCAGCTGGACGGAAAGGATATTTTGGAGACTATCGAAGGAGCCAAGGATTTGGAAGCGGAACTGATGGCGGAAGTGATGGCTCATGCCCATGAACACCATCACAGTCATGGCGGAGAGGACTGCGGCCATGGGCATGGCCATCGGGAGGAAGAAGGCCATGGGCATAGCTGCCATCCTGAGGAATTCCATGAAGAAGGTGAACACGGCCATTGCTGCGAGGGAGAGGGCCATGGTCACAGTCATGAGGGAGAGGGCCACGGCCACAGTCATGAGGGAGAAGGCCATGGTCATTGCCATGAGGGAGAAGGCCACGGTCACTGCCATGAGGGAGAAGGCCACGGCCACAGTCATGAGGGAGAAAATCACGGCTGCTGCCATGGCGAAGAAGATCATGGGCATCTTCAGGAAGCAAGCGAACATGGCTGCGGGCACAGGGAGGAAGGGCACAGCCATCCTCACGGTGAGGGAGAGGGGCATCCTCATGATCACGGGCCGGGCTGTACCTGCGGCTGCCATGACCATGATCACCATCATGCCGATGAAATATTTACCAGTTGGGGATTGGAGACACCGGCAACTTATTCGCCGGCGGAGATTACAACCATCTTGGAGTCGCTGGAAGACGAGAGCAAGTATGGCTTTGTGCTGCGTGCAAAAGGCATGGTTCCTGCGGGGGACGGCACTTGGGTATACTTTGACTATGTGCCCGGCGAGAGCAATGTGCGGGAAGGGAAACCGGAATATACCGGTAAATTCTGCGTAATCGGTTCCAAGCTGAACGAAGGGAATCTGGAAAAACTGTTTCGGAAATAAGAGGGGACGGAGAAAAATATGAAATCTGTATATATTATCAATGGATTTTTGGAAAGCGGCAAAACGGAATTCATTACTTATACGCTGAATCAGCCTTATTTTCAGATTAAGGGGAAAACCTTGCTGATTCTCTGTGAAGAAGGTGAAACGGAATATGAGGAATTTCTGCTGAAGAAGAGCAGGACTGTAGTGGAACTTCTGGAAGAGGAAGAAGAATTTACGCCGTCCCGTCTGATAGAATTGGAAAAAAAGCATAAACCGGAACGGATTATTATTGAGTATAACGGGATGTGGAATTTTAAGAATATGAAACTGCCGTGGCATTGGTCGGTGGAGCAGCAGATTACCACAATAGATGCATCCACATTTCCCATGTATTTCAACAATATGAAGTCACTGCTGGCGGAAATGGTCAGACAGTCGGAACTGATTATCTTCAATCGCTGCGACAATGTGGAAGACTTGAGTGTATATCGGCGCAATATCAAGGCCATCAATCAGAAAGCGGACATTGTGTTTGAGGACAGCAACGGTGAGATTGACGAAATTTTCGAAGAGGATTTACCGTATAGCTTAAGCGATGACCCTATTGTGCTGGACGGTCAAGGATATGGCATATGGTATTTGGACTCTCTGGATCATTTGGAGCGGTATGAAGGAAAAAAAGTGGAGTTTACGGCAATGGTGCTGAAGCCGGAAAACTTTCCGGCAGGGTATTTCGTGCCGGGCAGGATGGCTATGACTTGCTGTGCGGAAGATATGGCCTTTCTGGGATTTGCCTGTAGGTGGGAGAAAACGGGGCAATTGGAGAATAAACAGTGGGTGAAGGTGACCGCTGCTGTGCGGAAGGAGTATTTTGCCGACTATCAGGCGGAAGGGCCGGTACTGGAAGCTTTGCGGGTGGAGGAAACGAAAGCCCCTAAGGAGGAAGTCATCAGCTTTGTCTGAAAGATATCGGCATGGGGAGAACGGAAATGGCGGCAGAGAATGAAAAGGAGTTGCAGCAGCTGAGGAAAAGAATTGCGGAACTGGCAAGGAAATCCTATGACCATAATATTTATACTTATACCGGATTTTTAAGCATGGCGGAGCAGGATGTCTTTTATGCCATGCTGCCGGAACTGAAAGGGACGGATTACGGGCTGTTCGGAGGCTGCCCGGACTGTGAGCGGCAGATGCTGCGGTTTGGCAGTGAGGAGGCGATGGGATACGGGGAAGAGTATCCCATTGTCTGCCTGTGGGTGAAACCTTTGGCCGAGAAGTTCGCCGGTGATATGACGCACCGGGACTTCCTCGGGGCAGTGATGAACCTTGGCATTGACAGAAGCACGGTAGGGGATATTTTTCTGGAAGGAAAATCCGCTTATGTATTCTGTACGGACAAAATCGCCCCGTTTATCATGGAAAATCTGGACAAGGTGGGGCGGACAGGCGTAAAGTGCGGGATAGCAGATGCCGTGGCGGAATTGCCGGTAAGGGAACCGGAGGAAATCCGTTTTACCGTGTCTTCGGAACGGGCTGACGGCATAGTGGCTAAGGTCTATAACCTGTCCAGAAACCAGAGCCTTGCACTTTTCCGGGAACGGAAAATATATGTGAACGGCCGGCTGAATGAAAATAACAGTTATTCCATGAAAGACGGGGACATGGTTTCCGTCCGCGGGTATGGGCGCTTCCGGTATTACGGTGCGGACCATGAAACGAAGAAAGGAAAGTGGAGTGTTTCGGCAGGAGTATACAGATAGAGAGGAACTGTAATAAGGGACAAAGGCAGGAGGGAAGAGATGTATTCATATACAGTGGCACAATGGCTGTTTTTCTTTTATTTTTATTGCTTCTTCGGTTGGTGTTTTGAATCTTCCTATGTATCTCTGAGAAAAAGGCATCCGGTAAACAGGGGATTTATGCGGGGGCCTTTTCTGCCGTTATATGGAAGCGGGGCAATTATGATGCTGGTGGTATCCATGCCGTTCCAGTCCAATATACTGCTCACCTATATAGCAGGGTGCATAGGGGCGACCATACTGGAATATGTGACCGGAGTGACTATGGAAGCATTATTTAAGATGCGGTACTGGGATTATTCCAATCAGAAATTTAACTTTCAGGGGCAGATCTGCCTGTCCTCTACTTTGGCATGGGGCGGCCTGACCATATTGATGACGCGGGTGGTGCATAAGCCGGTGGAACGGCTGGTTCTTGGCATTCCGTCCGGTGTCCTGACGGCGGCGGTTTTCCTGCTGACGGTATGTTTGGTGGCAGATTTCACGCTTTCTTTCCGGGCAGCTATCGACTTGCGGGATATTCTTGTGAAGATGGAAGCTGCAAAAGAGGAACTGGAGCGGATGCAGAAGCGTCTGGACGTGATCATTGCTTTGTCCAATGAAGAGCGGGAAGAGAGGAAACGGGAACGGAACGGCAGAATGGATGAACTGGCGGCCGGCATAGAGGAACGTCTGCAGAGCCTGAGGGAGAGGATTGTAAGCGGCGTATCTGCATATCCGGAAAATATAAAGGAAGAGATTACGGAACTGCGTATTAAGTATAAATTAAATATGGAAAATAGGACACAGCTTACGAGCCTGAAAGATTTTTATAAGCGGCAGATGATCAAAGGCAATCCTTCCATGGCTTCAAGGCGGTATAAAGACACGCTGCAGGAATTGATTGAAAATATAGATCATACATCGGAGAAAGGAAAGTAAGACGGAATCGTATCTTTGTTTCGGATACGCTCTAGAGTCGCAATGTCATAACTTAAGCCACAGCCAGCGTCAGGAACGATGTTTTTATTCGGACACGCTTTCG
>CAJUIM010000051.1 GCA_910586275.1 uncultured Lachnospiraceae bacterium
TTCATATTACCTATTTTAATTCATTTTTTGAAAAAGTAAATGCTGTTGCCCTGCTCCATCCTCACGGAAATCCATTTTCGTTTATCTGCCTACGCCGGCCGTTGCGATACTCTCAGCCGAAACATCAGCGCGGACAAATACATTACGGACAAATCTCCACCGTATTAATTTTCCTTTCCGTCTGAAATGCCTGATGAGAAACGATAATAAATGCAGCAGAATCCAGCCTGTCTATATACTTATTTAACATATTTTTGCGGTTGGCATCCAATGTATTATACGGTTCATCCGCCAGAATCATTTGGGGTTTCCTTAACAATGCCCTTACGATGGAAATGCTCTGTGCTTCCCCTCCTGATATCCCTTCCCCTCCAAAGCCCACTATTTTATCTTCGATTTCCTTTATTTTGAAATCATTCAGTAATTGTTCATACAGATTCCAATCAGCATTTCTGTTTCCCAACAGAATGTTATCTTTAATGCTCATATGAAATAACAATGGTTTTTGGGGGATAAAAGCAACGAAACGATGCCAGTCCTTTTCATCAATATCCTTAAGCTTCTGCTCCCCGTTGACCAGAATGCTGCCTTCATAGCCGTAATAATATTTCTCCAGTATTTTTAGCAAAGTTGATTTTCCCGTGCCGTTTTTACCCACAAGATGATAAACATTTTTTTCCTCCAGCACAAGATCCGGATACTCAATTCTGGTATTGCTTTTGGCATACTCAAAACATACCTTTGTCAATGTGAGCTTATGAAGGGATCTTAACGGATCCCCTTTTGCCCCGTTATTTTCTGACAGAATCGATTCGATTCTCTTTTGGCTGTTTCGAACGTCATGGATTGACTGTACCGCTTCCATCAGCCAGCTCACACCGTTTCTCGTCACTGATATCATCAGCACCACCTTTACAAATTCCGCAAGATCAATGCTTCCCAGCGAAATCATATAACAGCCGGCGGCATAAATTAATATCTCAATCCATAATAAAACAGCATTTACCAGATAAGTCAATACGGTTTGCAGTTTTTCATAGGAAATGACGGCTGCGGCATACTTATCCTGTACCGGTCTTAACAGGCTCTCCACGATAGACTTTTGCCTTTCCAAACGTATATATTCCACGTTTGCAAAAATATTTTTCATATTTTCCACAACATCATCTTTTTGGCTTAACTTTTCTTCGTTCCTTCCTTCCAATTTTTTCTGAAACAGCAAAGGAAGAATTAAGACAGCAATACTGACCGCAATGGCAAGAACCGCAAACCCTATATGATAATAGGCAATGATTCCCACAGAAACCAGAACAGTTATAATGCCTGCGATAAAATATGACACAAGAAAAATAAGATTCATTCTGTAAGCCGGAAAGTCCCCCCACCATATGTTCATATACATTCCATAATCTTTCTCGGATATGAAAGAATTCTTCTGTTCCATAAATTCTTTAAAAAAAGCCACGTCTGCCTCGCCGTTCTGCTTTTCCATCAGGTTTGCTTCCTTATACTGCAAAACAGGAATCACAAAACAATTAATAAGCACTACAATAATAACCTGTAGAAATATGAGTTCAATATGCTGAAAATTTCCGTTTAAAAATTTATCAATCAGGTCTGAAAAGATAAAGGCTATAAACATGCCCATAAAACCCACTAAGAGAAGATTTGCAACCCGAAATAAGATCGCCTTCTTCAGCCTGCCGATCCACTTCCGCTTACTCACCATATTCCCCTCCCTCCTTTCGTTTGGATACCGCCATTACTCTTTTTTCAATTTCCAGATCTTATCGGCAAACAAGTCAAATGCCCCCACATGGCTGACAATGATGATTGTCCTTTTGTCGTTTTCCAAAAACGCGGTCAGTTCCTTCAGCACATCCCCATCCAGATGATTCTCCGGTTCGTCTAAAAGCAATATTTTTTTATCCGTCCGATATAACTCCTCCAAAACAATCCGTTTCTTCTGACCCTCCGATAATTCCATAATATTTTTTTGCAAGTCTGCGTTTTCACCAAAAGCGGGGGTAATTCCTCTGAGCCGCAGATTTTCTTCTACCGTTCCCGGAAGGAACAAGTTGCTTTGAGGAAGATAGAAAATATTGGAAACAATCCACTCTTCCCTAATATCATGGCTGCAGACACCGCCAATCCTTATTTCCCCTCCCTGCATCTCATAAAATCCGGTCAGCAATTTAAGCAAAGTGCTTTTTCCGGCTCCGTTTTCCCCTTTTACAAGTACTTTCTCTCCTGCTTTTATTTCATAGTTCAGATCGTGGAATAATTTCTGATTTTCATAGTCAAAATCCAGATGTGAGATTTCAATATCAAAGGAATCCGGCACTTTTTCACCGTGCCCTCTTTTTCCTGCCAACTCCGTCAGCCTTTGCTTTGAGACAATGACGTTTCTCCGATGGACATATTTCTCCATCACCAAAGATAGAATATTCTGTATAAGCGGAATCAGCAATACGGTCCTGGCCACGGTAGCCAAGTCTATCTGCCCCGATACCGCAAAAAGCCCTGCCGCTATGTATCCGGCATAATTTGAAAACTGATGCATGCCGCTTTTCAATCCCATTTCCGTATGAAACGTCCTGTTTGCGCTTTTCACACAGCTGACGAAACGGAGCACTTCCTTCTCATATATTTTTCCATACTCCTCTTCCGCATTCAGGCCTTTGATGCCGGAATAATTTTCAATCCCTTCCTGCAGCCGCTTTGCCCAATTATCGTTGGCCTGCATGACCTGGCTGTAATCGGCCACCATCCGTTTATTATACAGCACGGGAATGAGTAAGTTCACAAACATGATTGCATAAATAGTGCCTGCCAATATTGCCGAAAATACACTTATGTATAAAAAGATGCCCAAAAGCAAAACTATGGACAAAATAAATTCTGACTTTGTCTGGTAAGACCATGTAACAACCGTCCGAAGGTCATCGCAGGCACGGTTAATCAATTCCAGTTCGCTGTATTTTTTGCTTTTGCTTGATTTCATCAAATCCTGCTGAATATACCTTTCCTGAATAGCGACAATCCCCTTTTCAAAAACGGCAAGCAGCCTTCTGTTGACAAAAATCAAAAAAAGATAGATGCAGACCGAAAGGACTAAAAAATATGCCAACTGCAAAATTGCCCCTCTTATTTCCTTCCCCGTCTCCAGGTCCCCCATAACCTTACCGGCCAAATCGGCCCAAAAAAGAACTATGGAATTGGTCAGAAAAAAAATACCGCCAAACCCCATTCGTAGAAAAATACCATTTTTCCCCACCCATTTTTCCATCCTGCTACCTCCTCTGCAAATAATATGTGCCAAATGCTTCTTTCCTGAAAGTTACATCGGCTGCGGCTGCAGACCCGCACAAAGGCATCGATGGATTGCCTGTTCCGTATGATTATATTCCATTAAAATTTATATATAATTTCGATATATCTGTCGGAAACTTTTACGCAGATATGATACGCAACAGGCAAAGCATTCTCACTTGTGTCAATTCCCACTTGCCGGAATCTCAGTCATACCGCTCCCATAAAAGCATAAAGCAGCGTCCCTGCAACTCCGCTCCCGAAAATAATGGATACCGCATTTGCCTTATATTTCCTTAAAATAAATAAAGCGGCAAGGAAAATTCCCAGTTCCACAAAACGGATATCCCTCCACATTCCGCCTATGCTCTCCCGCTGATACAGAGCCAGCATCAGAATGGAAGACCCTGCCGAGCCGATCAGCGCCACAACGGCGGGCCTTAAGGAGCCAAGCACCACCTGTACTCCGCTGACATTCCGGTACTTATAATAGTAATGCGCCAAAGTTAAGCAAATGCAGAAAGACGGGATAATGCATCCCACCGAACAGATCAGCACACCCGGAATGCCTGCCAGCCGCATCCCTACAAAGGTGGCGGAATTAATGGAAATAGGCCCGGGCGTCATCTCCGCCACCGTGATTAAGTCCGAAAACTCTTCCAGAGTCATCAGGCCGAATAGATTGACAATCTGCTCCTGAATCAGAGGAATAGCCGCGTAGCCGCCCCCCACGCTGAATAGCCCCACTTGTATAAATGCAAAAAACAACTTTATAATCAGCATCTTGTCTTATCCCCCTCTCTCCTTTTCTTTCCCGCCAATGTCATCCATAAATCCGCCAGCCCAATGGCCAGACAGGCAAAAATAACAAGCATGGCACTGACATCCAGAAAATAGGCGGCAACAAATGCCGACACCATCATCGTTACATACAGCGGCCGTCTGGTTTTCACCACATTCCCTGCAAGATTGATCACCACATCGAAAATCACTGCCGCCACCCCGGCCCGCATCACCTGCAGTGCCGTGGCAATATACGGATTTTGCCGGAACTGTTCATAGAATAAAGAAATAACGGAAATAATGACCATCGGCGGCAGGATTGTCCCCAATATGGCAATCAGGGAACCGATTACCCCGGCTATGCGGTAGCCGATTATGACCGATGCATTTACCGGCAACGGCCCAGGCGCAGACTGGGTAATGGCAGTCACATCCAACATCTCATCTTCTTCCAGCCACTGCAGTTCCTCCACATATTTTTTCTTCATCAGGGAAACTATCACAAATCCTCCGCCAAAGGTACAGGCGCTTAACGCAAACATTGACCGGAATAAAATCCACAGCTTACTCGTATCTTTCTTCATCTCAGCTAACCAACCCTCTTTCTTCCTCCGTTTTTACACTTTAGATTTGTTCTGAAATCAGTATTGGTTTTTCTGTACTGTTTTATTCCCGCCTTGCCAATTCCTCCAGAATTTCTTCCCAAGAAACTCCTTTTTCCACCATCAGTACCATCATATGGTAAAGAAAATCTGAAATTTCATATTTAATCTCATTGGGATTCGGGTTCTTGGCAGCAATCACGATTTCCGTTGCCTCTTCTCCCAGTTTCTTAAGGATCTTATCCACCCCTTTCTCAAATAAATAATTGGTATAAGACCCTTCTTTCGGGTGTACCTTCCGATCCTTTATCACACTCATGACGGATTCCAGCACCTTCAAGGGATTCGTCTCTTCATATTCTTTCTTATGGATTTCATGGAAAAAGCAGGAACGGTTCCCGGTATGGCATGCCGCACCCACTTGGGATACTTTGGCCAATATAGTATCCATGTCACAGTCCGCAGTCAGCGACTTCACATACTGGTAATGTCCGCTTGTCTCCCCCTTCACCCAGAGTTCCTTGCGGCTGCGGCTGAAATAGGTCATTTTCCCGGTCCGAAGCGTTGTTTGATACGCCTCTTCATCCATGTAGGCCACCATCAGCACTTCTTCCGTTTTATAATCCTGCACCACCACCGTCACATGTCCGTCCGAATTCTTCTTAAAATCCGACCATTGAAATGCGGAATCTAAGGTATTGACCTTGATGCCAAGACCTTGACAAAGCGACTTAATGGCCGGCAGTTCTTTCACATTTTCATCTATGGCATATCCCGTAATGCCGCATATTACAGGAAAAGACAAGATTTCCATCAGCTTATCCAAGGAAACATCCTGAAGCAAAGCCAGTATCTTCGCCTCCCCATCCCACTTATCCACGCTTTCCCTTAAGGCAGAAGACTTAATCAGAATCAGTTCATCCACATATTGCTCAATCGTGTCCCGGTTCTGCCGGATGGTCTCAAAATCCGCATAACATGCCGCAATTTTTTCCTTTCCGAATTTCTTGGCCACTTCCTCCGAAAGTTCAATGTTATCCTGTCTGGAATAGTTAAGAGCCGCCTTCCTGCATCCTGCATACAGCAGCTTCTTGATGTCCTCCATCCGCTTCACATTGCCCGCGCCGATCACCGGCACTTCAGCCTCCTGACAAATCTTCTTTATAATATCCAATGCCTCTTCATGTTCCGTATCCCCGTTCGACATATCAAACACCAAAAGCTCATCCGCACTGTTATCGCTATAATACTTTGCCAATTTTACAGGATTCGTGTCCACAATCGTAATATCCGCAAAATCCCTTACTGCATTTCCTTTATATAAATAAATACAGGGTACCAGCTTTTTGTATTGACTGCTCATTCGTAATTTCTCCTCCTAATAATCAGTATCAGCAACATAAAGTTATGCTATAAGCTGCCTTTCGTGCTAAGTACTTCCGTTATCCTTGGATCCTTGCTCACCGCCTCGTCCAGTGCCTTGGCAAAAGACTTAAACAGAGCCTCCGCCATATGATGATTATTCTCACCCGAAAGCATTTTTATATGTAAGTTCATGCCCGCGGTATAAGAAACCGCATAAAAAAACTCCCGGATCAGTTCCGTGTCCAGCCCTCCGATCCGTTCCGCCGTAAAGCTGCATTGATAATGAAAATAAGGCCGGCCGCACAAGTCAACGGCACAGAGCGACAAAGCGTCATCCATAGGCAATATAAAAGATCCGTACCGCTTTATGCCCACCTTATCCCCCAGAGCCTCCCGGATTGCCTGCCCAAGGACAATGCCCGTATCCTCTGCCGTATGATGTCCGTCCACCTGCAAATCTCCCTCTGCTTTCACCTGCAGGTCAAAAAAGCCATGCCGGGCAAACCCTTCCAGCATATGGTCAAAAAAACCGATTCCTGTGTCAATGCTGCTTTTCCCCGTCCCGTCCAGATCCAGCATGACCCGGATGTCCGTCTCCTTCGTCTTACGCACGATATCTGCTTTTCTCTCCATTTCATCCCTCCCTGAACCATGCCTGAAAATCGCTTTCTGCCAAATGCACGTCACAATTTACGCAATGTCATTCACTTAAACTGAAGCCGGCGTCAGGAACGATGTTTTTCACTCGGACCTTCGAAAAACGCCGGCACTTAGGCACTTCTCCCGCTTTTTCACTCAAATCTCACTTTAATGGAATTCGCATGTGCTGTCAATCCCTCACTTTCGGCGAATTTCTCGATTTCTTTATGCACGGCCTCCAGAGCCTCTTTCGAATATGAAATAATGCTGGTTTTCTTGAGAAAATCGTCCACGTTCAGCGGAGAGAAGAATTTTGCCGTCCCGTTAGTAGGAAGAATATGGTTAGGCCCCGCAAAATAATCACCCAGCGGTTCCGAGGAATATTCCCCAAGGAAAATTGCCCCGGCATTCTTTATTTTGGCCATGACCTCATAAGGGTTTGCCGTCAGTATCTCCAGATGCTCGGACGCAATTTCATTGGCGGCCTCCACCGCATCCTCCATGCTTTCCGCCACCAGAATATAACCATAATTTTCCAATGACTGCCTTATGATTTCCTTTCTGGAAAGTTCCTCCAGAAACCGTTGCGTCTGACGGTTTACTTCTTCTGCCAGATTTTCGTCGGTAGTGATCAGAATGGCGCTGGCCATCTCGTCATGCTCCGCTTGGGACAGCAGATCCGCCGCCACATACTTAGGATTGGCCGTCCCGTCCGCAATCACCAGTATTTCACTGGGTCCTGCTATGGAATCTATGCTCACATGGCCGAAGCAGGCCTTTTTCGCCAAGGCAACGAAAATATTGCCCGGGCCTGTGATCTTATCCACTTTCGGCACGCTTTCCGTTCCGAAAGCCATGGCCGCAATGGCCTGTGCACCGCCCATTTTATAAATTTCGTCCACCCCGGCAATATCCGCCGCCACCAATGTCCCCTCATAAATTTTTCCCTCCGCATCCGGCGGCGTGGCCATAATAATCTTCCCCACTCCCGCCACCTTAGCCGGAATTACATTCATAAGCACGCTGGAAGGATAGGCTGCTTTCCCGCCCGGCACATATACGCCGGAAATGCCTATGGGGGTAATCTTCTGCCCCAGCATGGAACCGTCCTCTTTTAAGTCCATCCATGAATTATGCAGTTGTTTCTCATGAAAAGCCCGGATATTCTCCGCCGAATTCCTCATGACCTGCACCAGTTCTTTGTCAATTTTTCCGTAAGCTTCTTCCACTTCTTCCCTAGTCACACGAAAATTCTGTGCGTTTATCCTGCACTTATCAAACTTTTCCGTATAGGCGAACACTGCTTTGTCCTTTTCTTCACGGACCTTCTCAATCATCTCCGCCACGGTTCCCTCATACTGCCCATAATGTTCCGGGCTTCTTTTCAGAAGACTGTTCAGCAAATCTTTTTTCGTGTCCGCATTTAATTTCACAATCCTCATTCTGATCACCTCCTGCAATTGCTTCCGAAATTATAAACGTTCCCTCAGTTCATAAATCAGCTTCCTGATCCTCTCCGTCTGCATCTGCATACTCACCTGATTCACAATCATGCGCGCCGACAGCGGACAGATTTCCTCCAGTACCGCAAGTCCGTTCTCCTTTAACGTGGATCCTGTTTCCACAATATCCACTATCACATCCGACAGTCCCACCATCGGGCCAAGTTCCACCGATCCGTTTAATTTTATAATGTCTACCGTTTGATGTTTTTTATTGTAGAAATAATCCTTGGCAATATTAGGATATTTACTTGCCACCCGTATCATCTCATGATGCTGCAGAAGTTCCCTTGCGCTTTCCGGCCCGCACACACACATCCTGCATTTGCCGAATCCCAGATCCAGCACCTCATAGACCCTTCTGTTTTCTTCCATTATAGTGTCTTTCCCCACCACGCCGATATCGGCTGCGCCATATTCCACATAGGTAGGCACATCCGGCCCCTTGGCCAGAAAGAAACGAAGCTTCCGTTCCTCATTGGCAAAAACCAGTTTTCTGGAATCTTTATCCTTCATTTCCTCGCAGGTAATGCCGATTTCTTCCAACAGCTGCAAAGTTTTCTTTGCCAGCCGCCCCTTGCCTAAGGCAAATGTCAGATAACGCGTCTCTTCACTCATTTCCAATCCAATCCTTCCTTTTTTCTTCCCATAACCCGCAGACAGCATTGACTTGTTCCGCTTCTGTCTTCGGATAAAGCTGCTGCCTGTTAAAGGAAATGGGCCTCGCTGAATGACATTGCCCTTCCGCTCATGTCTTCGGCCGCAATACTGCCTTTTTCCCTTCTTGGCGCAGTTTCTGTGCCTTTTTCAGGCTTTCCTTATAATTCTCCGGCGTATATTCCACCGCCTCCGCCCTCTCGGGCAGTGCGATTGCAATGTTCTGCCTGTCCAGAGCCGCCATCAGATCATCCATGACCACCATAAACCCGATAGCCGGAGCCGACTTGCCGAAACGTCCCAGCAGGTTATCATACCTTCCGCCCTTCACCAATGCATCTCCTAAGCCATAAGTATAAGCCTTATATATGACGCCAGTATAATAATTGTACTTACTCAGCATCCCCAAGTCAAAAGAGACATATTTTTCCGCCCCATACAGACACAATACCTCGTACAGTTTCTCCAGCCTCTCCACCGCTTTCGTGGAACGCCCGTTCCCGGCCACCCACTCCTTTGCCTGTGCCAAAGCATCCGCCGTCCCGAACAAATCCGTCATTTTCAGTACGGCCTCCCGGCATCTGTCGGGCACTTCCTTATCCCGCAGCAGTTCCTCTGCCCCGAAATAATTCTTCCCGGAAATATATTCCCGCAGTTCCAGTTCGGTTTCCTCCCCCAGCCCCGCTTCTGCACAGATTCCTTTGAAATACTCCACATTTCCGATGCTCAGCTGGAAATCCTTAAGTCCTGCCGCCAGCAAAGACTCTATGACCAATGCTGCCATCTCCGCATCCGCTTCCACGGAGCCGTCCCCGATCAGTTCCGCCCCCATCTGCGTCACTTCCTTCAGCTTTCCCTGCAGATTGGAAGTATTGGTGAACGTATTCCCCAAATAGCAAAACCGGATCGGCACGGCTTCCTCCAGAAAATATTTCGCCGCGCATCTCGCCATGGAAGGCGTAAAATCCGGCCGCAGAACAAGCGTATTCCCCTCCTTATCGAAAAACTTATACAGTTCGCGGGAAGGAGTCGTCCCCACCTCTCTGGAAAACACGTCAAAAAACTCAAAGGCCGGCGTCTGGATATCCTCATACCCAAAACTACGCACTTTCTCCATCATCAGCCTTTCCGCCGCCAGCTTCTTCGCATATTCCTCCCCGTAAATATCCCTCACGCCCTCCGGCGTATGCACTAATTTCCTGTCCATAGCAAATCCTTTCCCTTCTTTTTCCGCCCTGCCGCAGGATGGCATTCCCCTATTCCCTGTCGTCCAGATCTTTCTGAATCATATCCAAATACGGCACGAAAATCCCACCTTTTCTTGGAATCACATATTCCGGGTTCAGTTCCTCAAACCGAAAGCTTTTGCGGCCGCCCTCCCTTGCCCGATCCCAAAAATAACGCAGCATCTCATACGGCAGATAATAAAACAAATCCTTATGTGTATAATAAATCAGGAAAAACGAAATTCCGCCCTGTTTCTCGAACTGCCTCATAAATTCTACCTGATGCTCATGGATATTCTGAAGGGCAAACGTATCCGCCGCACACTCCTTCGCATCGAAGCAGACCGGCAGGCCCTGCACTGCCCCGATATAGTCCACGGTACTCTTCTGCCCGAAATATGCCAGCGTAATATGCCGGCTCTCCTTATCTATCGTCACCGGCGTAATAGGCGTAGGGATCTTCTGAATCAATGCCAGTCCGTTTTCCATATAGATTTCATTGGTCCTGTTCACCAGTTCCTCCAGCGTAGAGCCCCTTAACCCTCTGGAATTCCAAGTTGCCATCTGTCTGCTTTTCTCTCCTTCCCGCAAGCTTTCGCTCTTTCTTCCGCATTTTGCCTTACCGATTCCGGCAGGCGGCTTCCTGCCCCCGGTTTTCCCTTGCTTCCTCTTAACGGTTCCTGCAGGCGGCTTCCTGCCCCCGGTTTTCCCTTGCTTCCTCTTAACGGTTCCCGCAGGCGGCTTCCCCTTCCGCTATCCGCCGGAATACTTCCGGTTCCCTAGCCACAAGCGTCAGCCCGGACAAATCACGGAAATTCCCTTCCATCACCGGAAATTCCAAGCGGTATGCATGAAGCAGCTGACTCCCTACCCCGTATTTTTTCCGGTACTTATCGTTAAAATCCCTTTCCCCGTATTTATAATCCCCTAAAAGCGGATGCCCTAGCCCGGAAAAATGCAGCCGCAGCTGATGAGCCTTTCCCGTAACCAGTTCCGCTTCCACCAGAGTCATATCCCTAAAATGCTTCAGGGGCCTATAATTCGTACGGATATAAGCCCCCTCTTCCCCCTGCCGGACAAGCCTTACCTTATTTTCCCGCCCGTCCTTCACGAGATATCCTTCCAAAGAAGATTCTCCCTCCAACCTTCCTTTCACATAAAGCCGGTAATATTTATGCAGGCTCCGGTCTTTCAGCAGCCTGCCCATACATTGACTGCCCTGCAATGTCTTACCGCAGATTACCATGCCAGACGTATTCCTGTCCAACCGGTTGCAGACGGAAGGCCGGAAGGTATGCAGCCCATCCTCCGTCACATCCCCCTTTTCCAGCAAATAGCCAATCAGCCACTCATTCAGGGAGGAATCCTTCGGTTCCGCTTTCTGTGTCAGAACCCCTGCCGGCTTGTCTACAATAAGCACATGACGGTTCTCGAAAATAACCTCCAATTCTCCCAGCTGCCTGTATGCCCTGCCAAATTCCGCCGTTCTTCCCTCGGCCTGCTTTCCTGTGCCTTTCTTCCCCGGCAGCCTGCCGCCGAACTTCTCAATCGTCTCATCCGAAAGGAAAAGTTTCACCTTGTCTCCCACGCACAGCTTCTCATTCCCCTCCGCTTTTTTCCCGTTCAGTACAATATTCTTTTTACGCAGCATTTTATAAAGAAAACCCGTCCCGGCTTCCTTCAGATATTTATGTAAATATTTATCCAGCCGCTGCCCGGCTTCATTTTCTTCAATGCATAGCTGAACCATATCTTCCCCCTGCTCCCTAGAGCGTGTCCGCTATGCGCCCTTCCTTTGACACAAATCCCCCACAAATTGTGACGCACATCTGCCGGAAAGCAATTTTCAAACACGCTCTCGTCCCGCGCAAAATTCTCACATTGCATAAATATGAAATATAATGCATATTCTTACATATAATTATTAAATTTACACCCAATTAACAGTTTTGTAAACAGAAATTTACCAACCGGCACGACCTGAATCTGGCGCAAATATCACGCAAAGCGGTGAAACGGCACATCGCAGTGCAGATGTCAGGAATGAATTTTCAAACACGATCCAACGGATAAGCAACTGCACAATTCCTTCCGAACATTCTCTATGCACGCGAAAACACCACTTTCTCCAACAATTCTCCGTAAATCTTTTTTTCCTCCGCCTGAAAAACATTAATCCTCCATGCATCGCCGCTCCTGTCCTTAAACGCAGGAAAAAGGAAGCCCCATTCCGGCTCCCCCGGCTCATAGTCGCCGCTTACCGGACAGAGAGCGCAAATCAGAAAAGAATAAACCTCTTCCGATTCCCACAGGCTTTCCTTGTCCTCTGCCTTTAACGGAACATCGTAACTGCCGTAAAAAAAGTAAACCGCATAGTCCCCTTCCGCCTGATACCGTTCCCCGAACACTTCATAGAAAATATCCAGCATCGCGTCATTTTTCAGTTCACATTCCTTCAACGCCATAAGCATCTGCCATATGCTTCCCGGCTTCCTATCCTTCTCCTGAAAAGAATATTCCTTCAGCTGCACATTGGTTTCCGAAAACGGAATCTTTTTTGCAATCTCCAGGTTCTGCTTCTGCTCTTTAGCCGACAGTCTCTGAAAATGTTTATTGAAGGTACCGTCCACAAAGCCCTCCCTGTCCATATAGGCCCCTGCAATCCTGCTGAAGCAGTTCCTCTTCAGAGTCATGCGCCTAGTCAGTTCCAGCATATCTTCCCTGTTAATTTTTCCCATGCCTGTGCCCTATCCTTTCTTCATGGCAATAGCAAACCAGATACCAAAATGAAAGACCCCGCTGCATATAACGGGAGATTGGACTTACCGCAGACGGCGACACTATTTGCTACTTGCCGTAATTATAAAGCCACCGCCAGCAGATTCTCCAATATCGCTTCCGAAAGCGGCTCCTGCTCCTGCCTCCCGAGATTTTCAAGCCCCTGACAATAGATATCCAGTTCCTTATAAATCTTTACCGTCACACCCTTACAGCCGCCCTGCATCAGAAGCATGTCCAAATGCTTCTCGCATGCTTTCACATCACATTTGCCGTCTTCCGTATAGCCGCATACCACATGCCCTTTGATGACCATATGACTGACCTGATAATTCTTGTCATATGAGGTGAACACCATATCATACAGCTTGGTAAGCCCTGCATCATATCTGCCGGTCTCTTCCCTCACCTTCTCCGAACATCCCTTTGCCCTCAGGAACATAATCATGTTCACCGCACTCTTGCTGGCCGGCAGACAGCCAAGCACGGCCACTATCGTCAGCAGATTCTTATTGCTCCCGGTAGACCATATCCCCATCCCCAGGATGGTAAGTGACAGCCCGAACAGGATAACTGTCCGGGCCGTCACTGCCCTCTGTTGTTTTTTTATATAACCGTATTGCCCTTTTACCGCCTTCTTACTCTTCATCCGTCCTCTATTTCTCCGTCTCTTATTTCTTTTTTCCCTGCTTTTCCCCGGTTTTTCCTGCCCCGTACATCAGACCCATTATGCCCAACATGCAAGAATGGGGAAGCACCTTGGAAATTACGCGAAATCCCTTTATAGGCAGCCCGCATACCGATACGGCTCTCTTATCCCTGGAATCACGCAGTGCCTGCTTCACCACCTTGTCTACCGGCATCATAGTCAGTTTCTTTATGGCCAACGTGGAGCCATACCGTTCCGCTTTATCAAAAAACTCCGTCTCTACCGGTCCGGGACATACTGCCGTCACCCAGATTCTTCTCTTCTTCAGCTCTTCGCGTAAAGCCATGGAAAAACTTAAGACATAAGCTTTTGTCGCCGCATATACGGCAAATCTGGTCTGGGGAAGAAATGCCGCGCTGGAAGCAATCTCTATCAGCCTGCTGTTCTTTTCCATATACGGAAGACAGCTGCAAGTCATCCGGGTCAGAGCCTCACAATTGACCCTGACAGTGGCTGCCTGCTCTTCTATGCTCAGTTCATCCACCCTGCCCATATAGCCAAAGCCTGCGGCATTGACAAGCATACGGATTCTCGGTTCCTCAAACTCCAAGATTTTACGCAAGACTGCCATATCCTTTTCATCGGATACATCCATGGGAATGACCTTTACCGGAATATCCAGAAGTTTCGCCAGTTCATCCATTCTTTCCTTTCGCCTTGCAATCAGCCATATTTCATCCGTCCTGTGCAGAAGCACATCCAGCTGCATGGCAAATTCCTGCCCGATGCCGGAAGATGCGCCTGTAATAATCACAACATTCTTTCCTGTCTTCTTTCCCATAACCCGTCCTTTCCTATTTCTTTTTATGGATATTTCGAATGGTCTTCTTTTTCTTACCTTCTTTTTTCCGCGGAATCCGTTTCTGCCCGTCCCCGCTGCCGGCCTGTTTATTTCCCGCTATCCGTCTCGGCTTAATCAGACATTCAGGGGCAAATCCGATTAAATCCTCCCTTCCGGCTTTCCGCAGCGCCTCGTAAACCAGTTCATAATTTTTCGGGTTCCTATATTGAATCAGTGCCCTCTGCATAGCCTTTTCATGAGGATTGCGGCAGACATACACTTTCTTCCCGTCCCGCGGGTCAATGCCGGTATAATACATTACGGTAGAAACCGTGGAAGGCGTAGGGTAAAAATCCTGTACCTGCTCCGGCATATAGCCCAAATCCCTTAAATATTCCGCCAATTCCACCGCTTCCTTCAGCGTGGAGCCAGGATGGGAAGACATCAGATAAGGCACAAGATATTGCTTCATCCCAAGCTGCTCGTTGATTTTCCTGAATTTCTTTGCAAAACGCTCATATACCGCCGCTTCCGGTTTTCCCATCTTCTTCAGCACCACATCCGAAATATGTTCCGGAGCCACTTTCAGCTGACCGCTCACATGATATTCTGCCAATTCCCGGAAAAATGTATCATCCTTATCCGCCATTAGGTAATCAAACCGAATGCCGGACCGGACAAATACCTTTTTCACCCCTTTCACCGACCGCAGTTTCCGCAGCAGTTCCAAATAATCGCTATGATCCACGGTCAGGTTTTTGCATGGTTTCGGAAACAGGCACTGTTTATTTTTGCAGACTCCTGCGGTAAGCTGTTTTCCGCAGGACGGATGACGGAAATTGGCAGTGGGTCCTCCCACATCATGGATGTACCCTTTAAAATCCGGTTCCTGCACCATCCTTTCGGCTTCCTTTAAAATGGATGCATGGCTGCGCGCCTGCACAGTCCGTCCCTGATGGAAAGTCAATGCGCAGAAATTACAGCCTCCGAAGCATCCCCGGCTGCTGGCCAGTGAGAATTTAACTTCCGTTATGGCCGGCACGCCTCCCTTTTCCTCATAGGAAGGATGGTATGTGTACTGATAAGGCAGGCCGTAAACATCATCCATTTCCTCCGTGGTAAGGGGCAGCGCCGGAGGATTCTGCACCACATAAGTTCCGTTTGGGTATTCTTCCACCAAATATTTTCCCGTGAAAGGATCCGTATTCTCATATTGTATGCGGAAGCTTTCCGCATATTTATCCGGCTTCTCTTTCATCTCTTCATAGGAAGGCAGAAGCAGGCTGTCATATATTCCCGAAATATCTTTTGTCTTATAAACCGTCCCGGCAATAAAGGTAATGTCTTTCACGTCCATGCCGCTGTCCAGCGCATCCGCTATTTCCACAATGGAATGTTCACCCATTCCGTAAGAAATTAAATCCGCCTGAGCATCCAACAGGACAGACCTGCGGAAGCTGTCCGACCAGTAATCATAATGGGCAAGCCTCCTTAAGCTGGCTTCCACCCCGCCCACCACGATAGGCACATCCTTATAGCTGCGGCGGATCAGATTGCCGTATGCCGCCGTGGCACGGTCCGGCCTTTTTCCCGTCTCCCCTCCCGGCGTGTAAGCATCATTCGGCCGGTGCTTCTTTGACACAAAATAATGGTTCACCATGGAATCCATATTGCCTGCCGACACAAGAAATGCCAGACGCGGCCTCCCGAACACACGGATGCTGCTTTCGTCCTTCCAATCCGGCTGGGAAATAATACCTACCGAATAGCCATGAGCCTCCAATAGCCTGCTGATAATGGCATGCCCAAAAGAAGGGTGATCCACATAGGCATCCCCTATCACATAGACAAAATCCGGTTGTGCAATGCCGCGCCCTTCCATCTCTTCTTTCGTTATCGGTAAAAATCCTCCTGCCACAGACAGCTCCTTTCTCAATATGCCCTGCTTGCCCAATTGTCGCCCCATCCGTTTTTATTCCAATACAATGTCATAAAAAGTTTCAATATAATAATCTGCCATTGCCTCTTTTTCTTCCCTTATGGCAAGGGAATAGGCATCTTCCACTGCACATACTTTCATCCCGGCCGCCTTCCCTGCCTGTATCCCCGGAATGATGTCCTCAAATACGAGACATCGCCGCGGCTCCACATGCAGTTCCTTGGCCACCGCCAGATATATGTCCGGCGAAGGTTTCCCCTTGGCTACGTCACAGCCTGTCATAATACAGGAAAAATAATCCTCCAATCCGTGCACTGCCGCTACATTCTGCACCAGTTCCCGGGAGTTGCTGGTGGCAATGCCAAGCAGTATCCCCTTTTCCCGGCAATGCTTCAGAAAAGCATCCACCCCTTCCTTCAGAGGGACCTCATGGGTATATTTGTCCCAAGCCATGGCATTCCAGTCATCTTTAATCTTCTGTACGGAATCCGGAATCCGAAAACGTTCCTTAAAAAATTCTGCCGTTTCGCTGAAACTCTTGCCTTCTATCTGCCCCTGCAGGCCATCCGGCAGGGAAATACCGAATTTTCCTAAATATTCAATATCAATTTCCTGCCATATCCACATAGAGTCCACTAACGAACCATCCATATCGAAAATTACTGCGTCTATATCTTTCAGCATTCTTTGTCCATACCTTTCTCCGGTTTGAATCAGTATCTTTTTATCAATGTCATTAACGTCAGCTGCAGCCCGCGTCAGGAACGATGTTTTTCACTCGGGCCTTCGAAAAATGCCGGCACTTAGACACTGTTTTTTAGTGCATTAATACCGCTGCGTTTGCCGCAGAGCGAAAACGTATCCGAATAAAAACATCGTTAATGACATTGATCCTTTTTATGTTTTGTCTCCGAAATTCCATAGTTATTATCTTACCACAGGTTTCCATAAAAAAACAGAGGTTTTTTCACCCCGGCACAAAACCGAAAATTGATTTCCGTGCCGCCCAAATTTATAATGTGGGACGGTAAAAATAGACACAGTTCACAAATCATGCGGAATAATGCAGACCCATTATCTCATTAATATAAGCGCAGCCTGCGGCAAGAATGATGTTCTTATTCGGACATGCTTTCGCTCCGGGGCATACGCAGAAGCACTTAGGCGCTAAAATGCAGTGCCTAAGTGCCGGCGTTTTTCGAAAATCCGAATAAAAAATAATTCCTGACGCAGGCTGCGTCTTAAGTGAATGACCTTGCCCAGCACTTTCTGAGCGATTTGTCAAAATATCCGCAAATCATCATAACTGGCCGGATTGACCATAACAGTGACTCCTTCTACCTCAATCACATCCAAAGAAACGATTTTTCCGGCCTTCAGATTCTGCAGCACCAAATCCTTGGATTCCATCAGCATCCCAATGCTGTCCTCCCAGCCGTTCCATTGATAGTTAAATACGATTCGCCCATTTCCCTCATTCCAATAAGCGATGGGCATGACTCTCTCCGCATTGTAGGTAACCTTGAACCTCACTGTATTTTCCGGAACACTGTCATCCGTTATCACATCTGTCTGTCCCCAGTTCCGGCACCAGCCTACCACCTCCAGTTTCTCTTCCCCCGGTTCATATGTAACGTCGATATTCTCCGTCTTTATGACTGTCTTTCCGATCACTTGCCGTCCCCCGTAGGAAAGCCGGGAAAACTCGGTAAATGCCACGCCCATGCCTAAACCGCACAGCAACACCCCTATACAGAATACACCGATTAATATTTTATGCTGTTTACTCATATTGTACCTCCCCCTCGGACTGACTGATTGTTCCGTTTTTTCTTATCCTCATGCTGAAAGCCCCACAGGCAAGCGCCCCGAAGCATAAAATTGCCCCCAGACTGATAATAAGCATGCCTGCCAGCGGATAGCCCTGAAAAAGAAGAACTGCCAAGGTTCCAAAACCTGCCAAAGCAATCATTGCCAAACACGCACAAAATACAGAAAGCATAAGCCACCCCAAATTCCATGCCGTTCTCAGCCCCCATACACAGAGGCCAAGAAAGCCCCTCCATAACATTCCGATTCCCCGTCCCATTCCACGCAATAATTTTCCCATGCCGCTCACCATCATTCCTTTATTGCTTTCCTGATTCATTTCTTTATTGCTTATTTCTTGTTTTATATTTTGATTTATTCCATTATCGTTCCGTCCATACCGCTCCGGCAGCTGAGACATGCTGTCAATATCGGTTCCGACGGATATCCGTTCCTGCATCCTTCCCGCTTCGGCAGTCTGCCCGTAATCGTTTTTTCTTCGGAACAGCCTTGCGGCCCAATCGGCAAAATTCCGACATTTCCTGCCAAGCCACTGAATCGCATTCTTTCCCCCATGGACAGCCGCCGCAAACTTCCCTTTCCAGAAATCCGCCACCGAACGGAAGAATTTTCCGCTTTCCCTTTCTTTCTTCGTTAAAGAAAAGGGAACCGTCATATTCCGCTGCCGGAAACCCGGCTTCACATGATAAGCCTCCAGAATCTCTGCCGCCAATTCCTTCATGGATCCGAAATCCCTGATGGCCTCTTCCTCACTCAGCCCTTTCTGCAATTTCATATCTATATGTTGGGAATATTCTTCCAAAATGTCCTCCTGTTCCTGATCTTCCAGAACCTGAAGATATCCCCGCAATTCCTGCAAAAATTTTTCTTTATTCATATCCGTCCCTCTCCTTTAAAAATTTGCTGACTCTTTCCTGAAACTCTTCCCACTCCGCCGCCAACGAATCCCGGTACAGTATGCCGGCAGCCGTCAGATGATAGTATTTCCGCGGCGGCCCCTCGGAGGATTCCCGCAGATAAGTTTCAAAATAATGCTCATTGGTCAGCCGCTTCAGCAGCGGATATATCGTCCCTTCATTGACATCTATCACTTCCGAGACTTCCTCCACCAATTCATAGCCATACATATCCTTTTTCCGCACCGACTCCAAAACAATGAGTTCCAATACCCCTTTTTTAAATTGTGGATTCATAGTTTTCCTCCTGTCAGAATATGCCTTAAAATGCATCCCTGTTCTCTGCGGCTGCATGCCGCTGCCTTGCTGCCGCACTCGGAATCATTACGCCATTCTTTTCCGGGACATTTTATGCCACATTCAAGCATATCCAACGGTCAAAATGATATGCTCTGGTATTATATTACGCCAACTACTATGTAATGTCAAGTACTAATTTTCTCAATATACTATGAGTATATCATCAGTTTGCCAATTACCGTTTTTTCTGTTACAATCATCACTAAATGACAATCAGAAGTTGGGGAGATGTGAATGGATCACATACGAATTCAAACAGATAGACTTATATTGAGAAGATTTGAAGAAAACGATATGAAAGCAATATACTTGCTTTTTTCAGACAACGAAGTAAATACCTTTTTGCCATGGTATCCTGTAAAAGATATGAATGAAGCTAAAAATTTCTTTGAAAAGCGTTTAAAAGACAAGAAGCATTGTTTTGCAATCTGCCGAAAAGAATATAATTACCCGATTGGCTATGTACACGCGGAAGATGATGACAGCCATGACTTCGGCTATGCACTCCGCAAAGAATACTGGCATCAAGGAATTGTCAGTGAGGCAAGTAATGCTGTTATCGAATTACTTAAAGAAGAAGGGATTCCTTATATCACGGCGACACAT
Source organism: uncultured Lachnospiraceae bacterium (assembly GCA_910586275.1). Classification (GTDB taxonomy): domain Bacteria; phylum Bacillota; class Clostridia; order Lachnospirales; family Lachnospiraceae; genus Kineothrix. The sequence goes on from CAJUIM010000051.1 coordinate 19,986, forward strand.
GACAAAAACAATCCCAGAAGCGGAACCGTGATGAAGCGAATTGGCATGAAATATTGCTATTCTTATAAAGAACAGTGGCAGCCCAAAAACTTTCCGGTGATATTCCGAATGTATCAGTTAAACTTTGACGAAACAGAAAATAGAGTCTATCAAAAATACCGGAACTTACATGATGAACACTTCATTGAAACAGATTTATAACGGCCATACCTGTACTGCTGCTCCAGCAAAACCTTGTTCCATCGCAATGTCCTTAACTTAAGCCGCAGCCCGCATCAGGAACGATGTTTTTCACTCGGACCTTCGAAAAACGCCGGCACTTAGGCACTGTATTTTAGTGCCTTAGTACCGCTGCGTTTGCCGCAGAGCGAAAGCGTGTCCGAATAAAAACATCGTTCCTGATGCGGGCTACGGCTTAAGTTAAGGACATTGGGATGCCACTGCACTTTTGTATCTTTCATATAATCTCCTTTTCATACTTAAATTATAGCTTATTTTCAGATTTTTACAACCTTACCGATCGAATGGTTCTTAATTGGAAGTTCACCTACTACACCATTTTCTACACCGAATTCTGAAAATGTCACGCTTCCTAACGAACTAAGACAGCCACAAGAACCCCCCCTTCCGCTTTCCTAGGTCCTGCAAACAGAGTTACCCACAATCCCATAAGATAGCCAGTTATACACATTACAAACAATGCCCACTGCTACGGAAACACACCCTATCTTTCATATCTTTTATAAATTCTTAAATTATCTTTTGTGGTATTGCGTTATAACCTACAAAATGTTAAGATGTTTGTATGCCCACAAGATGTTAAGATAAAAGGAGGACAAAAATGGCACAGCAAATTTCTGAATCCGAACTGGTACTAATGAAAATTATTTGGAAGAATGGAGGGGCAGCTTTATACTCCCTCATCATGGAGGAATTGGAAAAAGACAAAAACGAATGGAAGAACAACACCGTACTCACGCTGCTTTCCCGATTAGGCGAAAAAAAGTTCTTGAAAGTCAAAAAAATCGGCAGGAAGAATGAGTATGTGGCTACGGTAACAGAAGCAGAATACCAGACCATGCAGACCCACAGCTTTCTTGATAAAGTCTACGGCGGGAATGTGAAAAATTTAGTATCAACCTTGTTGCGGCAGGATATTCTTTCGGCAGACGAGTTGAAAGAAATAGAAATCTTTTGGAGAAAAGAAAATGAATGAGTTTATGAAAGTATTATTATCACTGTCCGTTTCCGGCACACTGTTATTACTTCCCATTTTAGGATTGAAGCCGTTATATAAAGCCAAATTTAGTAAACGTTGGCAATATTATATTTGGATAATTGTTGCGCTGCGGTTTCTGCTTCCTTTTACTCCCGATACCACGATTGTCGGAAGTCTGTTTGAAAAGTCCGGTACAACAGTGATAACAAATGAAATCCCTACAAATCCCGATGTACCAGTTTGGGAAAATACGAATAAGAATGAAACAGAACCGATACAAACAAGCCGGGATATAACCGCGGTCGCCATGGGTGAGCCATTTCATATATATGTCTGCCTGTTCTTTATCTGGTCAACATTGGCACTGGTTTTATTTGTCCGCAAGATAACGATTTACCAAAGTTTTATCCAGTACATAAAAGCGGGTAGTGTGGAGGTATCGGATATTAAACTTTTAAATCTGTTGTCTGACTGTGAAGAAAAACTGAATATCAAAACAAGAGCAGAGTTGTCTTATAATCCGCTGATTGCTTCACCTATGATGATTGGCTTCTTTCGTCCAAGAATTGTTTTGCCCGTCGGCGATATGGAAGATAAAGAACTGTCCTATATCTTTGTGCATGAACTGATTCATTACAAACAGAGGGATATGTTTTACAAATGGATGATACAGATTGTTGTATGCACGCATTGGTTCAATCCTTTTGTATACCTGTTGGAAAAAGAGGTGAATAAATCTTGTGAATTGTCATGTGATGAAAAAATCATATCCGTACTTGATGATAAGGCGAAACGCGAATACGGGGATACGCTAATTTCTTTTATGAGGCCAAATAATCTCTACAAAAGTTCTTTGGCATCCGTCACTTTAACGGAGGGAGCAGAACAATTAAAAGAAAGGCTGAATGCGATTATGAATTTTAAGAAAAAAACCAAATGGGGGATTTTTATATCCTTGCTGCTTACGCTTATGCTTGTTTGTGGGTTTACCGTTTCGGGAGCATATGTAGCTAATAGCCATAATCAGCCAAAGCCTGATATCAAAACGGACACCATTTCTTTGCGTACAAATTCGGCTGAAATTATCGGTTTTACACAAGGTGAACAGACAACAACTAAGGAGGTTGCAATTAGCATCGCAGAAGATGATACTAAAATTCAGTTAAATGCAATCGCCGATGGGGATAGCCATAGAACGCTTGAGGTAATCGATCCAAATGGCGAAGTGGTACAAACATATACCTTTGCTCAAGATGGGTTTATATTAGGAAATGAAGAATATCTTTATGGGAATGAAATGATTATGGTGACAGATGTTGTGTATCCCGGCACTTGGTATGTACGGTTAAGCACAAATCAAACGCCGACTGAAAAAACATCTGTATCCGCAAAGCTGATTGACCCATTTGTATGGGAATTTTCATCTGATACGGATATTTCCTCTGCTGAAAATGAGGAGGAACAAATTGCCGATGATTCTCCATTGTCCGCTCAGATATATGATTATTACAGAACATACGAGCAAACGAAAGCGGATATTCAAAACGGCTATATCGTTAATACAGGGGTTTCCTTTTCTGAACCAGCTATGCCCATAGTAACAAGCGGAGGAGGAACCAGCTTTTATGTGAACCACGATAATAGCATAAATATTTCAATTACCCTAAAAAATCTTATAGACGGAACCGGGCATCAATACTGGAAGCCTATTACCGATATATCCTTTGTAAGTTTTGAAGTATATGACCCATCGGGCAACGTTGCCTATTCCTTTTATAAAGAGGGAACAGGGATAGAAGATGCAGTTGACATAGATACGGAATTAGCTGTATATCCGGGAGAATGGCGATATAAAATTTCTTTTGCATATGCGACTAATGGAAACGAGCCGTCAGATATGGAATTTGCATTAAGATATAAAACGATATTTGAAGATGATATTCAGTGGCTTATCGATAACAAACTTAATAAGGTTTATTAAATCATTATAGTTGTAATCATCAACTATGCACAGGAAATCGAAATCTATTATTCTTTTGCCGGCAAGGCTTTTACTTCTTTATCTCACATAAGCAAAAAGTTGGGCTTTCCGGCAAAAAATGAGGGCTAAAACCAACCACGCTCATTTGAAATAATATGAATGTGGTCGGTTTTTCGTAACAGTTCAGCCTGAATGTAATGTTGGGAGGCGGACGCCTGTGCGCGAGTTTTTTTAGTGGCCGGCAGCAGCGGAA
>CAJUIM010000052.1 GCA_910586275.1 uncultured Lachnospiraceae bacterium
GCCGGACACTAAAAAAACTCGCGCACGGGCGTCCGCCTCCCAACATTACATTCAGGCTGAACTGTTACAAAATCCATTTTCGGTTCCCTGCCTGCGCCGGCATTTCGGCCGAAAGTATACGGACGGCCCTCACAGAGCGGACAAACTTAAGCCCCTTGCCCTTTCGGGCAAGAGGCCTATAAACTTTTCACCCCTATTTCGATGACATAACCGGAAGCCGCATTTCCGTCTACAGCACTGCTCTCCATATCTTTCCGTCCGGGTTGGCGATTACCGAGGAATCCAAAAACATCCCTGCTTCCCCGATTTCCCGTTTTGCTTTCTCGATGGCGGACTCCACCGCCGCCACCTCCCCGGTGAGCATCAGATAGGATTTTCCGCACATTCCTCTTGCAATGCGCAGTTCTATCAATGTGACGATTGCGGTTTTAGCCGCAATGTCCGCTGCCACAATGACAGAAGATGCATCATAAGTCTCCAATATGCCGAGAGCCGAGACATTTGCCACTTCCGCCGCTCCGTATATCGCAGGAAATATAGATTGATGAGGATTTCCCAGCACAAAGCTGTTGATAAGGTGCGTGCCGTGATTCACTTTGGCAGCCTCTACCGCCGCTTTCACCGCACTCAGATCTCCGCTGATTACGGCAATATATTTGCCCGGGCATACCGTCTGCGCCTCTATAATTTCTACGTCCGAAGTTTTTACCATGGCATCCGCCGCCGTCACCCCGGATGAAACTGTCTTGTATTCTACCATTCCGATTGCCTTGCCCATACTATATACAACCTTTCCGTCATTGCCGTTTCCCACGGCATATATCGTCCATGAAATTCTGCCCGCATCCCTAACTGCCGTTTCCGGTCTGACACCTGCCGCATCCTTTATGCCTGTATCACAATATATTTATTGTTCACTTCCGTTACTTTGCCGCTGACCGATGCATGTATGGCCACGCTCAGCCCCTCTGCCGGCCTTGCCACCATCTGGCTTTTCTCCACTGTATCCCCTACATTCACTGTGGGAACGGCGGGTGCGCCGATATGCTGGCTGAGCAGCAGTTTCACTTTCCTGCATTCTGCCGTCCCTTCTGACAGCGGCGCCGGCCTGTCATACTTTGTCAGATCCAGCCTAGCCATCAGCCGTTTCATAGGCGCCCTGCGGAATTCCCTTTCCTCCGCTGCCGGCACCGTCTCTTCTATCTTCGGCGGCTTAATTCCATGAGCACGCAGCCCTGCTTTGTAGTCGGCAATCAGGGAACGGGGGGACAACCCCTGCATGCAGGAAAAATTCTCACACAGCCCGCAGGAAGAGCAGAACATAGTATGTAAAAAGATATCCGTGTCCTGTATATCTTTGCAAGTAGCCGCCCGCATGAACTTATGGGGTTCTATCGGATGTCCCAGCAGATGTCGTGGGCAAAGATCCGTACACATGGAGCACTGACAGCAGGCAGCTGCCGCCCGTTTCAGGTCAATGGAGGATTTCCGCCGTTTCCTCTGCACAAGCAAATGTTCTTCGGGCAGTACCAGTACCGCATTGGTAGTCTTAGTCACCGGCAGGTTCCCGCTTCCTTCAAATCCCATCATGGGGCCTCCGATAAAGTAGACCGGATTTCCCACGGTAATTTCTCCCGCCTGACGGACCGCCTCCTCAATGCTGCAGCCAAGGGGAAGCCTCACCGTTACCGGATGCTCCACTTCACCTACAATGGATACCAGTTTATCCTGCACCGGCTCCTCCAGCATCATGGCACGGTATATATTGTAGACTGTTTCCACATTGAACACTGCCACGCCGCTTCCGATGGGCAATCCTCCCGGCGGCACCACTTTCCCCGTCACTTCATAAATCAGCACCACTTCGTCTCCTGCCGGATAAACTTCATCCAACAGTCCCAGCCGGATTTCCGGATATTCCCCGACACATTCCTGCAATGCGGCAATTGCCCCTTTGTATGCTTTCTTTATGCCGATGACCGCTTCCTTTGCCTCCACGGCTTGGGCAAGCATATGAAACGTTTTTACGATTTCCTCCGCGTGATGCTCCAAAAGCTGCCGGTGGAGTTTCAGCAGAGGCTCACACTCTGCGCAGTTCATAATAATGGTATCCGCCCGCTTATCCAACTTTGCATAGGTGGGAAATCCGGCGCCTCCGGCGCCTACCACGCCGCCCTGCCTCAGTATGCCGCTCAGTTCTTCTATACTTATCTGTTCCGTTCTGCTCATTTCTGCATCCATTGCCTTCCGTCATCAATAATTCCAACAATTGCCGCATCTATCGGGGCATCCGCCAGATCGCAGCCAATCCTTGCCGCGCTTCCGGTAGCAACCAGCACAAATTCCCCGATTCCTGCGCCTATGTTGTCGATGGCTACCAGTTGGCTTCCTTCGCTTCCCATATGTTCCGCCAGTTCCACCACCATAAATTTATTGCCTACCAGTTTTTCGCTTTTCCTTGTGGAAACAACGCTTCCTACTACTCTCCCTATCAGCATGCCCACCTACACCCCTATACCTTCCTGTCTGTCTGTGCAGACATTGTTTCCTTATTTCTTATCATCCATTTATAATCCGGACGGTATCTCCCGTAGCAATCTTCGCCGCATTGGCTTCATCCGTGTCAATATGCATTTCCAAAGTAAAGCTTTCGTCTACCCGAATCTGTACCTGCTGAAAAACGGTGCCTCTTTCGTTCTCGGCCTTCACGGATACCACATCGCCGTCATGCAGCCCGGACGCCATGGCATCCTTCGGCGACATATGGATATGACGCTTTGCCACAATACAGCCTTCCTGCAGATACAATGCCCCTTTCGGCCCTACCAAAGCAATCGGGGCACTGCCTGCCACATTCCCGGATTCCCTGATCGGTGCCTTAACGCCCAGCTTTATGGCATCGGTGGAAGAAATCTCCACCTGGGATTTTCCCCTGACCGGGCCTAATATTCTTACATTCTCTATCGCCCGAAGCTTCAGTCCCACAATGGTCACCAATTCATTGGATGCAAACTGACCGCCCATCAGTTCTTTTTTCTTTGTCAAATGATACCCTTCCCCGAAAAGGACTTCCACATGCTCCTGTGTCAGATGCACATGCCTTGCGGATACGCCTACCGGGACAAGATATCCGTTCTGCGAATCCTGCTGTTTGCCCATTGCTTCCATCACCATTCTGGCAATCAGTTCTATCTGACCGTCCGCCATTATGTTCTTATCCATGGTCTTCCCTCCCAAACTCTTTCCCGAACAACGGATGTCAGGCCCCGCCGGACATCCTGATATGAAAAAGACGGACGGGCTTTTGCCCGCCCATCTTTTTTCCGGATTCCCCAGAGCGTGTCTGAAAACTCGGTTGGCACAAATCTCCCACATATTGTGGCGCATATCTGCCAGAAAGCAATTTTCAGACACCCTCTAATCTGCTGCAAATACTTATTTCAGAACGGGAAGAATCTTCTCCACATCCGTATGAGGCCTGGGAATTACATGGGTAGCTACCAATTCGCCCAGTCTGGACGCACTGGCGCTTCCTGCTTCCACTGCTGCGTTTACCGCGCCTACATCACCGCGTACCATAACGCTTACCAACCCGGAACCGATTTTCTCCGTCCCTACCAATGTTACGTTTGCAGCCTTTAACATTGCATCCGCCGCTTCAATCGATGCTACCAAACCTCTGGTTTCAATCATTCCTAACGCTTCCTGTGCCATTCTTTTTTCCTCCTTCAATTCTGCTTTTGCCGCTTCCTTTTGGCCGGTTGCCGATGTTTCCGTTTCCGCCGCTTCCGGCATTGCTGCCGCCGGTTCCGTTGTTTCCGGTTCCGTCTTCCCGGCTTCCACATTTGCCGTCCCTGCCTGCACGGCCTCTTCTTTTCTGGATTTATTCGCTTCGGCTTTCGCCGGAGTTTTCTTTACCGGTTTTTTCTGCTCCGCCATACGCTACTCCATTTCATCGTTCCATGCCGTTGATATATTGGTCAGCCGGCTGGCGCTCTTCTTCACTAACTTAATGACTTCTTCATGGGGGTTGGCAATTACCACCGTGGCTGCCGGCTTTTTAATCGCTTTCTGTGATGCCGCCTCTATGGCCTGCTCCACATCCGATACGTCTCCCCGTATGATAACCGTCACCAGCCTGCCGCCCAATTTCTTCTCCCATGTGACAAATTCCACATTTGCTGTCTTGCACATGATATCCAAGGCATTGATTGCCGCCGTTGTACTCGGAATCTCAAAGAATCCATATGCATTTCCCATGATTCCTTCTCCTTCTGCCGCTGTCCCCGATTATATCAAGGGAAGAATCTTCTCAACATCGCTATGGGGTCTTGGTATTACATGAGTAGCCACCAGTTCGCCAAGGCTTGCCGCCCTTACGCTTCCTGCTTCCACTGCCGCTTTTACCGCGCCTACATCGCCGCGTACCATAACCGTTACTAATCCTGACCCGATTTTCTCCGTCCCGATTAAGGTGACTTCTGCCGATTTTATCATCGCATCCGCCGCTTCAATAGCAGCCGTGAGTCCTCTCGTCTCTATCATTCCTAACGCTAACTGTGCCATTTCCCTTCCTCCTATTCCAATATTTCTTTCCGTATTTATTCCTTTGCTTATTCCTGTTCCGCATAGGCACTTCCGGTGCCTTTACCACAGAGCAGTTTCTGTCCTTGATGCATACGCAGCAATTACTCTGCGGGTGTTGTACGCGAGAATGCTGTTTTTATGCCGATTCGGCATTTGTCCTTATGGCTTCTATACTTTATCCATCCCGCTCAGTTTCAGCATCTTCTCAGTGTCTTCCTCGGGGCTTGCGATTTCATGAGTCGCTACCACTCCTGCCAGTTCCTCCGCCCGCCGTTTGGCCGCTTCCACCGCTGCCCGTACATCCGAGACGGAGCCGCGGAATTTTATCATTACAATAAGCGGCACGGGAAGCGCATCCGCATTGGCCGGTTTGTTCTTATCAAAATTCTCAATGGTCACGTTTGCTGCTTTGCATCCGGCATCCGCTGCCGCAAATGCGGTTGCAAGGCCGAATACTTCTATGATTCCTACTGCTTTTCCCATACCTTGACTCCAATTTCTATCCGTCTCTACTTATTGATGATTGCTATTTTCAAGCCTTCCATTTTCAGGTTTGTGACATGTGCCTCGTTAATCTGGTCTAACGGGAATTCATGGGTAATCAGCTTGTCAATCGGAAGCCCAATCCCTTTTGCCCTCTTCAGGAAATCGAAAGTTGTTGCATAATCTCTGAGAGTATATACCCAAGAGCCAACGATGGTCAGTTCCTTAGAGCAGATGTCAAGATGAGGATTGATTGTGGCATCGCCGTTATTGATGAAAAAGCCCAGTTCGCACAGTCCGCCGCCGTTGCGGATAAATTTATAAATATTGGAATGTGCCGCAGGAGCACCTGTACACTGGAACGCAAAGTCTGCCGGATATCCGCCGAATGCATCCTCTACCGCTTTCGTCAAAGCTTCAATTCCCTTATGCTCCTTAAAGCTTACGGATTTCCCTGCACCCATCTCTTTTGCAAAATCAAGGCGTTTCTGTTCTCCGTCCACGGCTACGATATTTTCGATTCCCATTGTGCGGAGCACTGCAATACAGATTAAGCCGATGGGACCGCAGCCTTGTACCACTACCCTGCTGTTGAACCGAAGGATGCCTGTTGATTTTGCACGTTCCACTGCATGAATCAGAACCGCACATGGCTCAATCAATATTCTTGACTTCAGGTCCAAGTCGCTGACGTTGAACACGGTAGAACCTTCCCTGATTAATATGTAATCGGAAAACCATCCGTTCAGATGGATATCGTCATCCGGCAGCAGACCGTATACATCCGCCCCGCCTACATTCTGCTTATTCAGGTCAAACATGGTAATGTCCGGGTTATCCTTAAAAATCATGCAGGTAACGACTTTATCCCCTACATTTAACGGTTTGCCTGCACTGTCTTTCGTAACGTTCTTGCCCATCTTCACAATTTCACCGGTGCCTTCATGGCCCAGTGCCACCGGAATCAGCCCGAAGGGATCTTTTTTAAATTCATGGGCATCGGTGCCGCATATACCGCAGCCCTCCACCTTTACAAGAATATCTCCGTCCCCTACTTCGGGAATCGGGAATTCTTTCACTTCATATTTTTCCAATGCGGTCAGCATGGCTACTCTTGCAGTCTTGGGAATCTGTCCATGCCCGCCTGCCGCAGCAGCCGTCCCGGTTGCCGCGCCGCGGTCCATCATGCTCTCAAGCACCTGCTTTACCACCGCTTCCACATCCACTGTATTTATATTGCCCATAACTCCTCCTATTCCAGTTCCGCATCATACCTTCCAGTGCCTTTCCGGCGCAGAACTGTTCGTCTGACAATGCTCAGACTCTCACTTCTGCGGGCACTGTACGGTATGATGCTGTTTTACTGCCTCCTGTTCCGCATCATACCTCCCAGTGCCTTTCCGGCGCAGAACTGTTCGTCTGACAACGCTCAGACTCTCACTTCTGCGGGCACTGTGCGGTATGATGCTGTTTTACTGCCTCTCGTACCGCATCATCTCTCCCAGTGTTCCATATTTATCTGATGCAGAGGCTGTCAGACATGACGCAGCGTCTTCTCTTTGTGAAAGCACTGGCACTGGTCAGGCCTTCCCCTGTCCTGCTGGCGATGGTAAAGGTACAGTAGCCTTCGCCGCCGAAGCCCAAAGCCGCATAGGAAGGTGCGTTCTTTACGAGGATTGCGGTATCAATCGCTTTTGCATACTTTGTAATATTGTCCACGTTCTTGGAATGGATGTGCGCCGAATGCCTGTTGCCATGCTCCAGCCACACTGCTTTTTCCACCGCATCGTCAAAATCTTTTGCCCTTACCATACCGAGGATCGGCATCATCAGTTCCTCGGAAATCAGGGGATGTTCTTTCTCTCCCTCAAATACGATGCATCTGATATTGTCCGGCACTTCTACCCCGATCATGGCAAGCAGTGCCTTTGCGCTTCTGCCCACGCATTTCCGGTTCAGCCCCTTCGGCGTCAGTACTACGCCCGTCAGTTTATCCTGCTCTTCTTTGCTGATATGGTAGCAGCCTTGTTCGCTGACCATGTAATGCATCAGTTCGTCAGCCACGCTGTCCACCGCCACGATTTCCTTCTCCGCAATACAAGGCAGATTGTTGTCAAAGGTACATCCGTTTACAATATCTTCCGCCGCTTTCCTTATGTCCGCCGTTTCATCCACCAGAGCCGGCGGGTTTCCTGCCCCTGCACCGATTCCTCTTTTTCCGGAAGAAAGAACTGCCGTTACCACGCCAGGGCCTCCGGTTGCCACCAGCAGCGAAATATCTTTATGTTTCATCATAATATTGCTTGTTTCCAATGTGGGTTTTTCCACCGTGCAGGCAATCACTTCCGGCCCGCCGGCTTCCACGGAAGCCTCATTTACCATATTGATGGCAAATATGGAAGTCATAATGGCTGCCGGATGGGGATTGAACACCACCGTGTTGCCGCCTGCCAGCATGCCCATAGTATTGCATAAAATGGTTTCGGAAGGATTTGTACAGGGGGTAATTGCCCCGATTACTCCGAAAGGCCCCATTTCCACTAAAGTCAGTCCTCTGTCCCCCGACCATGCGGTAGTGGTAATGTCCTCCGTACCAGGTGTCCGTTCCGCCACCAAATGGTGTTTCAGTATCTTATGCCCTACATTGCCCATGCCGGTTTCCTGCACGCCCATGCGGGCAATGACTTCTGCATTTTCTTTTGTCTTTCTCCTGATAATGGAGATAATCTTTTCCCTCTGATCCATGGACATAGCCTGCACTTTTTTCTGTGCCTGCTTAGCGGCTTCAATTGCTGCATTCATATCCTTGAATACGCCTCGGCTCCCTACCGGGTCGGCATCGATCTGAAGCCTTGCAACTACTTCTTTCACTACATCCTGTACCAATTGCTCATTTACTGCCACATTCTCATCCCTTTCCTTTCACAATTCGTCTTGCCGGGATTGCTCTGTTTCCGATCTATGTAATTCCCGGAACTGCTTTCCGTCAGATCTGCATCTTGGCGGTTCAACGGAATATCTCCCTTCCGTAAGCGGCCAATGCCGTATCCTGCTCCAAAGTACCTCCGCTCACGCCCAAAGCACCCACTATTTTTCCGTTCCGTTCCAACACTTCTCCTCCGCCGAAAATCACTATCCTGCCCTGATTGGTATTCTGTATGCCGTACAGCGGCTGGCCCGGCGCACTCAGCCTGCCCAGTTCCGCCGTGGACATTTTCAGCCCGGCGGAAGTGTATGCCTTGTTCAGCGCAATGTCGAAGCTGGCAATATAAGCATCGTCCATGCAATGAACCGCCACCGGTCTGGCCGCTTTATCCACGATCGCTATGACCACCGGCAGTTTCATCTCCTTCGCTTTCCGCTCCACCTGCTCTGCAAGTCCTTTAGCCTCTTCCAACGTCAGCCCGGCTTCCGCCGCAGCCTCGCTCGCTGCCTGCGTGATAGCCTGCTCCACTATCTGACGGATTACCTGCTCATCCATGGCATCACCTATGCCTTTCCGCTGCCCGCATCCGGATTGCTTATAACCCAAGCTGCTCCATTACCTTCTTTGTGATGGAAGCCACCAAATCCGCATCCGCATTGCCTGCTCCTCCATTGCCTGTCCCACAGGAACCGCCGCAGCTATGGCAGCTGGGTTTGCCTGCTTTTTTGTTCGGGCACAGGTCTGCGGGATGCTTTCCGGTCATGCCGAACTGTCTTCTGATTTCATACAGCCTTTCCACCTGTGCCGGTGACAGTTCCTTAGGACCGCCCAACACCTTGGACTGATATAACAGACGTGCATAGAATTCCACGGATTCCATCTTGTGATATGCGCTCAGGAGGGAGTCGGAATATGCCAATGCTCCGTGGTTTTCCAATAATACGGCATCGTAATACTGCAGATATTTGGAAACCGCATCCGGAATTTCATTGGTGGAAGGAGTGCCGTACTCGGCAATCGGCACACAGCCTAAGGAAATTACCGCTTCCGGCATAATCGGCTGCGTCAAAGGAATGCCTGCAATGGCAAAGCTGGTTGCATACAAAGGATGAGCGTGTACAACGGAACGTACATCCGGCCTTTCTTTATACACCCTCATATGCATCTTAATTTCGGATGAAGGGCGGAATCCTTTATTAGCCTGGATCACTTTCCCCTCCGCATCCACTTTGCAGATGTATTCCGGAGTCATAAAGCCCTTGCTTACCCCCGTAGGTGTGCATAAAAATTCGTTATCGCTTAACTTAACCGAAAAATTACCGTCGTTAGATGCTACCATGCCGCGGTTATAAACCCTTTTTCCGATTTCGCACATTTCTTTTTTGATTTCATACTCATTCTGCATATTATCCTTTTCCTCCTTGTTTTTATATGTATGATATTGGTTTCTTGTTGGTTATAGGCTCATAATACCACATAAAATAACATTGGTCAACTTGTTTTTATGTGGTTTTATTGTTGTTTTTGTTTTAGAGCCGAGGAACTTCGCCGCTTTCATTCCGCCAAGCATAAATGCCCTGAAACAGTGCGTAAAACGGCTGCAAAGCACGGCTTCCTTTATCCGGCAGCCGCCAGCAGAATCGGAACCGTAAACACACAGAGCACGGTAGTCAGGATAATGGCCGCACTGCATGTGCTTCCGTCAATCCCTTTCTGGTTCCCCAGAATCAGCGGCATATTGCCAATGGGCATCCCGAACATAATCATACAGACCGGAACCAATGCCCTGTCGTCCGTCACCAGCCTCAGTACCGGCAGCATAAGCAGCGGCAGCGCCAACAGCTTAACGGCGGCAAATACATACAGCCTTCCCTGTCCGAAGATTTTCCTCCAGTCGGCATGGGCCAGCGTATATCCCACCGCCACCAATGCCATAGGGGAAGTCACATTCCCCATATAAGTGATTGCCGTTTTTATGAAATCCGGAATCTGTATCCCGAAGACAATGACGGCCAGTGCCGCCAAACCGGACACAGTGCCCGGATTCACCATCCCTTTTAAAGAGGCCAAGGAAAACTTCCCGTCCATCAGCGCAATTCCGTAAGTATAAAACACAATCGTATACACCAACATAAATTCCGTCACATAAACCACATACTCCGCCCCAAGGATGCTCGTCACTACCGGTATGCCGATAAATCCCAGATTGGAAAAGACAAACATCATCTGAAATATTTTTCTCTGTCCGCTGTCTTTGTCAAACAAAGGTGAAAAAAGCATCCCCACTAAAATGAAAACAAGAAACATCCCGGCCGCAATCAGCCCTACCGTTCCCATGGTATCCAACGGAACCGCCCCCACCGCATTCGCCGCGCCGGAAAGGACCAGCAAAGGATTGAAGACATTGACAATCATTTTAGACATCTGATGATTGGTATGCTCATCCATCATTCCTGTTTTTGTTACCAGATAACCGATACCGATCATAAGAAGAAGTGCCAGCATCTGAAAAAACACCGTAAATATCGTCATCTTTTTTTCCTCACCATAATATAGTCACATGCCTTGCGGTTTTTCCTCCGGTTCCGGCATTTCCCCCGTCTGCGTCCGGTACATCCGCGCATACCGCCCGTTCCCCGCCATCAGTTCCTCATGGCTTCCCTTTTCCGCGATTTTTCCGTCTCCGATGAAAATAATGCAATCGGAATCCCGGATTGTGGAAAGACGGTGGGCAATAATGAACGACGTCCTGTTCTTACAGATCTCCAGCATAGCCCGCCGGATTTTCTGCTCGGTAACCGTATCCACAGAGCTGGTAGCCTCATCCAGAATCAGGATGGGGGCATCGGCAAGCACTGCCCTCGCAATAGTAATCAGCTGACGCTCCCCTTGGGACAGTTCCAGCCCTCCCCGTTCCAGAACCGTCCCGTATCCCTCCGGAAGCCTTCCGATAAAACTGTCCGCTCCCGCCGTTTCCGCCGCTCTCCGTATCTGACCCATATCGGCCTGCGGATGCCCATAGCATATATTATCCCTTACCGACTGCGCGAATAAAGCCGTGTCCTGCAAAACCACGCCGAAAGCAGCCCGCAGATCCTGCATGCGGTAATCCCGCAGATCCTGCCCGTCCAGCAATATGCAGCCCTCTGTCACGTCATAAAACCGTGTCAGCAAATGAATCAGCGTAGTTTTCCCGGAACCGGTAGGCCCCACTATAGCCACCTGCGTTCCTGCCGGGATTTTCAGCGATATATCCTTCAGCACCTGCCGTTCCGGAGCATAGCCGAACCCCACATGGCAGAATTCAATATTCCCCCGGGGATGGGACAGGCTCAAAGCCCCCTCCCGGTCCGCCGGCTCCGGCTGCTCATCCATAATCTCAAACACGCGTTCCGCCCCTGCCACGGCTGTCTGAAAATTATTATAAATATTGGCAATTTCCACAAAAGGCCTTGTAAATTGGCGGACATACAGCAGAAAACTGGTGATCAGGCCGATATCGGAAATCGTTCCGTTCACGAACAGCACCCCGCTGAATACCGCAATGGCCACATAGCAAAGATTGTTGATCACGTTCATCAGCGGCATAAGATATCCCGACCAAATCAGCGCACGCACGGATGTTTGGCACAGTTCTTTGTTTTTCTCCTCAAATTCATGCGCCATCTCCTCTTCCCTGCCGAAAGCCTTTATCATGGTCAGCCCGGAAATGCTCTCCTCCACTTGCCCGTTCAGTGCCCCAAGGCTTTTTTGCTGCTGCGCAAAAAGCTTCCTTGTATGCTTTGTCACGGTTTTGGTGAGGAAATATATGGCCAAGACCCCGCACAAGGATACGGTCGTAAGAAGCGGGCTTAAAGCCACCATCATAATAAATATTCCCGTCACAGTGAATCCATAAGTCAGAAGCAGCGTCATGGAATTGGAAATCGTAGTGCTGATATTGTCCACGTCATTGGTCAGCCGGCTCATCAGTTCCCCATGCCGCTTCCGGTCAAAAAAAGAAAGGGGCAGCATCTTCATCCGGTCAAACAGCGTTTTCCTAATATAATGTATCATGCGCTGCCCAATGGCCGCCATAAAGAATGCCTGCAGGAACTTAACCAGCCAGTCACAAAAATAAATCCCTGCCAGCAGCAGCAATATCCATGCCACGCCATCCCCGCCGCTGATGGCTGTCACAGCCCTCCCCGTCATGTACGGAGACAGGACAGACGCACCGGAAGCAAATGCGGACAGCAGCAATATCCATCCCAGACCTTTCCTTGTCCCTTTCGTCAGCTGCCAAAGCCGGCGCAGCGTCCCTTTCATATTCTTCGGCTTCACCACCACGCTTCCTCTTCCCGGCCGGGAAATTCCGTTTAAATTGGGAGGCGGCACGGCACCGTTTTTTTCAGCCATTTTCCCCACCTCCGATCTGTGACTCATAGATTTCCCGATAGGTCGGGCAAACCGCCAGCAATTCCTTATGGCTCCCGAAGCCTTGCACCCGTCCGTTATCCAGACAGAGAATACGATCCGTGCGCATAACGGCGGAAATCCGCTGACTGATTAAAAGCACCGTAGCATTCCCCGCCGTCTGCCGCAGTCTGTTCAGCACTTCGGATTCCGTCCGGGCATCCAAGGCACTGGTGCAGTCGTCCAAAATTAAAATACGCGGTTTCCGCAGCAAGGCCCTGGCAAGGGAAAGCCGCTGCTTCTGCCCTCCGGAAAGATTCACCCCGCCCTGCCCGAGCAATGTATCATACCCGTGGGCCGTCTGCCGGATAAAATCATCGGCGCAGGCAGCTTTTGCCGCCGCCCGCACTTCCTCCTCCCCGGCCTGCGCACAGCCCCAGCGCAGATTATCCGCAATTTTTCCGGAAAAAAGCAAAGCCTTCTGCGGTGCCACTGCAATGGCGGAACGCAGCAGCTTTGTGTCGATTTTCGTCACGTCGCATCCGTCCACCCATATTTTCCCTTCCGTGGCATCATAAAAACGCGGAATCAGGTTGACAAAGGATGTCTTTCCCGAACCGGTAGGCCCTATAATGCCCACGGTTTCCCCTTGGCAGATATGGACATCTATGTCCTGAAGGGATGCCTTCCCTGCACCCGCATATGAAAAGGATACATGTCCAAACCGGATATCCCCTTTGATTTCCGGCATCAGCGGATCCTCCGGCACGGACTGCGCCGGTTTTTCCTCCAGCACCTCCCGGATGCGCCCGGAAGATGCCGCTGCCCTGACCGCAGTGTTCAATGTATTGGAAATCATAGTGACCGCAAACAGCACCTGCGTCATATAATTGACGGAAGCCATCAGTCTTCCTATCTCCGAACTTTGCTGGTTTCTTGAAATCCAAAGCAGCAGAACGATGCCCATGTTCACCGTCAGGTTTACTAGCGGCGAGAAAACAGCCATTGCACGCAGCGCCAAAGTATTGGCTGCCGCCAGCCCCAAAGAGGCCGCTTCAAATTTCCCCGTCTCTTCCTCTTCCGCATGGAAAGCCTTCACCACCCGGACCGAAGAGAGGAACTGCCTCGATACCCCATTGAGCCGGTCCAGCCTTTCCTGCACCGTGCCGAACCTAGGATATCCGATCCTCATATTCCCCATCACCAGCAACGCTACCGTCAGCAGGATAACCGCCATCACCGGTGCCTGCTTGGGTGTCTGAATCATAAGCAGCGCTATCGCGCCGATACAGGTAATCGGCGCTTTTACCATCATGCGCATCAGACTGTTTATGAAATCCTGTATCTGAGCCACATCATTTGTCATGCGGGTAATGATGGAAGCCGGCTGCAGCCGGTCAATATTTTCCAAAGAAAGCCGCTGCACATTCCGATACATATCCTGCCGCAGTTCCCTGCCTATTGTCTGGGAAGTACGGCTGGCAAAGCGGTTCCTCATCACAGCCGAAAATGCCCCCGCCGCCGCTATCCCAAGCATAGCCGCCCCATAGGCCAGAATCTGTCCTATTCGGGCATTCCTAATGCCTCTGTCCACAATATAGGACATAAACGTAGGCTGCAGCAAATCGGCCATGGCTTCCATCGTCAGAAAAAAAGTAGACAGCATAAAAATGCCAAGATGCCTCCGTATATATTTCCCAATCAGTCCCATATCCCATCTGCCTTTCCCTTGTTTTTACGTTCTCTCTGTTCGGGCTGCTCCCCGGCATTTCAAGACTTTGCCTCTCATTATAAACAGTATAAATCCTGCGTGACGGAATGCGCAAGCGTTTTATTTGAAGAATCCCGACGGAAAAATACAGGAAAGAAAAATTTCAATTTCTGTTTCTTGGCAGACTATGCTATACTTAGAACAGAACCGGCATGTTTGCTGCCATAAGAAAGGAGCATGGATATAATATGAAAACAACACAGGAAGTCATGGATGCGCAAGGCATCTGCCCAATCAAAGGCCGCCCGGAAGCACAGGCATGTCCCCCTGATCCGCTGCATGACGCAATAAAAGGCTTTATGCAGCGGGAACAGCAGGAAAAAATTGACAAATACCATATTCTGAACAAAATTGCCGTCAAGGGAGGGATTCTTTTTACCGGCTCTTCTCTTATGGAACAGTTCCCTGTCCTGGAACTGATGATGAATGCAGGAATACATAAAATCGCTTATAACCGCGGGGTGGGAGGCTTCACTACGGATGATATGCTGCGCAATATGGAAGCGCAGATTTTCGGTACGGAACCGTCCCGGATTTTTATCAACATCGGCACCAATGACATTGCCAATTCCTCCGTCACTTTCCGTCAGGCACTGAGCCACACACTCCAAAACTATGCCGAAATCCTCCGTCAAATAAAGGAACGGCTGCCGCTGGCGGAGGTTTACTTAATGGCATATTATCCGGTAAACGACACGGACAAAATACCGGATGCCCAATGGGCAGAAAACATGTTCGTCAACCGGAACAACCGAAATATCCCGATTGCCAACACCGCAGTCGAAAAACTTGCCGCAGAGTTCGGCTGTCACTACATAAATGCCAACGCAGGGCTTACCGATGAACGGGGCATGCTGAAAAAAGAATTCACCGTGGAAGGCATCCATATGTATGCCAACGGATATCAGGTTGTATTTGAAAACCTGAAAAAATATCTTTGAATCGGAAGCCGGCTATTTGATTGGTCTGGAAAGGAATTTACATTATGCCAAAGAAGACACAGCAGTTAAAGCCCGATACAGTACTGAAAAATTACTGGAACGACAACGGACAGTTTGCCGATTTGTTCAATGCCGTACTCTTTCACGGCGAACAAGTGATTTTTCTATGCCATAAAACATAACGTAGACAAAACCGTGGTCATGACAGTTGCAGGAGCAACCAACAGCCGTATTGATTACAATGCTTTTGAAAAAGGAGATGGTGATATGTGTACTTTATTTGAGGAAATTGCTAAAGAAGGCTGGACGGAAGGTATCGCAAAAGGCAAAGCAGAGGGCAAAGCAGAGGGAAAAGCAGAGGGTATCATCGAAACAGGACTTGATTTGGGTCTGGCCGAACATGACATTTTAATAAGACTGCAGAAAAAATTGAATATATCCCAACAGAAAGCACAGGAATACTTTGAGATTTTTGGCAGACAGTCAAACTAAGTAACTATAGTTCCTCCCCTCAACAGACAAGGAACCCTTCCTTCTGGGCACTCCCGAAACCGTTTCGCTTTCCTTCCCACATCTTTGCCCGTAAACGAAAGCAAAACGGTTCCGGGAGTGCCCGGCGGCTTCCCATTGATTCATACTACCTTCGCGATAAACTCCGCCAGTTCCTCCGGCGTCATCGCCCCCACCAAAGCCCCCATATCGGCCAGCACTGCCGCTGCATGTCTGTCATAATTAGGGTTGGCCTCCATATCCAATGCGGTCAGCACCACCAGCTTTGCCCCGCTCTCGATAATTCCCTTACTGACCTGATACATATTCTGGTATCCGCCTCCCTCATACAGATCCGAAACCAAGACCACCATAGTCCGGTAAGGAAAATCAATCAGCCGCTCACAGTAGGAAAGCGCCCCTGCAATATTGGTCCCGCCGCCCAGCTGAATGCTCATCAGAGTTTCCACCGGGTCGCTGACATAACCGCTTAAATCCACCACATTGGTATCGAAAATCACCAGCTTGGTATCCAGCATAGGAAGCTTCGCGAAAATCCCTGCCATAACCGCGCTGTGAATAACGGAATCCAGCATAGAGCCGCTTTCGTCCACACAGATAACCACCCGCCACTGATTATACTTCTTCATGCGGGCATTGAAATAAACCTGCTTCAGCACAAGCTGCTGCCGCTCCGTGTCATAATTCTGCAGATTTCGCTTAATAGTCTTTTTTATATCCAAATTACGCACCGAACGCACAGGACTGCTGGAATTCCGGTTCAGCCTGCCGAAAAAAGACTTCCTCATATCCTGTTCCAGTTTCCGCAGCAGTTCCTCTGCCACCTTGCGGACAATTTCCCGGGCCAGAACAAGCACTTCCCCTTTCATCATATGCTTCAGCCCCAGTATTGTCTTCAGCAGTTCCTTATTCGGCTCCAGCTTCCGAAGCACCTGGGGATCCGTCAGAAGTTCCGTCATGCCGTATTTCTCCAACGCATGGTGTTCCATAATTTCTACGGTCTGTTTGGGAAACAGTTTCTTCACCTTGGAAAGCCAGTGCGGAACCGTAAGCCGGGAATCCCCGTTCCCGCCCCCTTCCTTTCTGATTCCCTGCTCTTCTCCGTATTCCCTGCCATACAGATAGTCCAAGGCCTCTTCCATATCCATCAGCCTTACGTTTTCTTCGGAAAAAGATATCTGCCCGGCGGCATATTTCCCCAGAACAAGCCGCCAACGGTTCAAAATCTCCTGTTTGTCTGCCATATTCATCTCCCCCAAATATATGTTGGAACGTGTCTGAAAAATGCTTTCTGCCGGATTCTCAGAGCGGCCTTTCCGTTCCATTATGCATGCGGAATGTGCTTACTTTCCCCTGTCTCATGCATCGCTGCGCTTGCATATTCATCCAGTTCCCTGCCGTACCCGTACCAGTCCGGCATCACTTCCCCAAGCCGCATAAGATCCTCCCCCTTCTTTCCGTGAAGCCCAGCCGCCATCCCTGCGATCCGATCGGTCTCCGAAGGAGTGAAATAAGTGAACGCCATCCGCAGCTGGGGCAGCAGTTCCATGAATTCCCCTTCTTCCACCTGCCCGAAAAAAGCGTCCAGCATCCCCAATATCTGCCCTCCTATAAATATCAGATCCTTGGCCGTATAAAACAGCCCCCGGAAAAACACCGCCGTCTGCAGCATCTGTTCCCGCGTACCTGTCAGATACCCCCGGCAGGCCGCTTCCACAGCCTCCGATGTCTCCCGTCCGCTTCCGTACAATATCCCGTGAATGCACCCATTCAGCCCCGCATGGATTCCCGAATCCTGCAGCATCCGGCACAGCGCATCGTAGTAAGACTCCTTTTCCTGCCCCATATCCATATTCTCCCTGCCCGTCACCTGATACAGCAGCTTGACGGCATCCATGCAGGAACCCAGATTCTCGTCCTTAATGCCCCCCATGGAAGGAAGCAGCATAATCAGCTTCCGCACACCGGCATGGAGCAATTCCCCCATTTTCAGTTCCGAACTATACAGGGTACTCAGTTCTTCCATCATCATCAAAGATTTCAGCGCATCGGCAATGGAATAGAAATCCCCATCCTGCAAAATCATTTCCTGCACCCGGCCGTAAACCGCCTCCTGCTGACCCGACAGCCCCATCTCAAATACCTTCGTCAAAAGTACCGCCGCCTCCCCGGCGCCCATATCCTTCCTTAACTGCTCCCGCACCAGACTGTCTGCCGCCTCTTCTACCGTCGCCCCATGGACGGATACGTCAATCAACGCCGCCGGCACCTGTGCGCTCCATTTATATTTCCAGATTTCCCGCAGCAAGTTCTTATCCTTCTTCAGCTGTAAATCAGGCCCCTTGGCACGTCTGGCAAAAGATGTCTCCAGAAATACCATCCGGTGCAGGAACATACTTATTTTCCGATGCTTCTTTCCTGAGAATATGGACAGCGTCACTTCTGTCTCCATGGCAGAATGAGCCTTCAGCCCAAACCCTTTGCACTGCAGTTCAAAATCCCGGATAATGGGCGGCACGTCCGCCTCCCGGCACAGCTTTCCCATCCCCCGTCCCGTCATCTGCCTCTGCAGAATCCGCAACGGCGTATCCGTGGCAATGTTATATTCCCCTTTTACATAGGAAGCCAAAACCGCATCCCATAATTCATAGGCTCCCGGCTGCGGCTTCCCCCGCAGTTCGGCCAGCCCCTTTGCCATCTGCCACGCACAGATTTCGTCATAGGTGGAAAGATATCCTTCCTTCTTTCTTACCTCCTTGCCGGAAGACACGAGAAAATCCAAGACCGCTTTGCCATACGTTCCTTCCGGTTCTTCCATCCCCTCCCATATTTTCTGATAAAAACCGGTGAAGGGCATGCCGCTGGCATAACCGTTCAGGGCATCCGCGGCCTCCATAGTATAGGGCATCATATATACACTCTGGTCTTTTTCCGGCACTCTGCCCGAAAGCTTTCCCGCCGCTTTTAATGTATGTGCCCATTTTTCCTCGGACAGCCGCTCTGCCAGCCCTGCTGTATGGAATCCTCCGGTGACCACCAGAATCCGGTACCGGCTTTCCCCCGTTCCGTTCCCGCCATGCAAAGCCGTCCCGTCCGAGCCGTGGGCTGCGGCCCACTGTGCAATCCGCGCCGCCATATGCGCCTCCCGCTCCAAACAGCCCTCTTCCGCCAATGCCTCTGCCGGCGTATTCTCCCTGGCCAGCCTGCAGTATACGCCCAAATGGGAAAACCAAATGCCGCTTTCCTCATACAGCCCGTTCAGTTCGAAATACTTTTCCCAGAATTCGTCAAAATTGCGGAGCCCGGTCTTTTCACATAGCCGCCGGATATATGTATTTCTGGACAGCAGATAATCATCGTTATAATTATTCTTCTCCCCGTCCTTCCGAAGCCCTTTCCCCTCCGAAGACGCTGCCAGGATATCCCCATAAGGCAGGTCAATAAAAGCCGCGGGAATCCCTTTTTTCGCCGCCGCGCGCACGGCGGTCAGTTCCGGGGAATATTCCAGGAACGGATAGTAGCATTTATAATGCCCTTTGTCTTCCGTAATCCGCCCTGTCTTGTCATAATAAGAATAATATATGGCGAAAGGTCCCTTAGTCCCCTCATCCGTTATCACCGGCAGCAACGCATTTGCATTGTCCGGCCCTTCCACCAGAACCGCGGAAGGCTTCCACTCCTCCATCACCCTCCCTATCTGGAAAGAACAGGCGGGGCTGTGATGCCGCACCGGAAGCAGCATTATTTCAGCCATTTCCTCGCTTCGTAATATTGTTTCCATAATCCACCCTCTTTACTGCTCTTATCCTTTATCACCGTCTGGAAATATGCCTTTACTTTATCCAAATCCTCCTTATTCTCCTTGGAAACTGCACCTACCAGATTCTGCACAAGACAGTCCACATCCATCCGCCCGTCGCCGTAGTAATAACCGGTCAGCAAAGTCTGATAATAAACGGACACTGCCTCTGCCGTGCTCATGACCGCCGCCGGCTTATCGATCCGGTGTCCGTAAGAGGAAACCCCTTCCCGCAGTTCATGATAGGTAGAAGCCAGCAAATCCGCCACATCCTCATCCAGTTCCGTCTCAATGCTGCTTTCTTTTGCCAGTTTTCCTGCCTCATTTAAGATAATCTGCTTTTCCATGGACACTTCCCTCACCGGCATCACCGTCTCGAAATTAAAACGGCGTTTCAGTGCGCTGCTCATCTCATTGACTCCCTTATCCCTCGTATTGGCCGTCCCGATTACATTGAACCCGGGACGCGCAAACAAAAATCCTTCGTCCCCCAGTTCCGGCACATTCAATACCTTATCGCTGAGCACGCTGATTAAGCTGTCCTGAATTTCCGCCGGAGTCCTTGTAATCTCTTCGAATCTTGTAAGAATCCCCTTCTCCATGCCTACATACAGCGGAGCCGGAACCAACGCTTCCCTGTTCGGCCCTTTCGCCAACAGCAGAGCGTAATTCCAGGAATATTTTATCATATCCTCGGTAGTCCCTGCGGTTCCCTGAATGGTATTGGTGCTTACGCCGCTGATTGCTGCCGAGAGCATCTCCGAAAGCATGGTTTTCGCCGTCCCCGGTTCTCCCACCAGCATCAGCCCCCGGTTCCCCGCCAGCGTGACGATACACCTTTCCACCAATGCGTCATTGCCGAAATATTTCTTTTCCACCCGGTATTCCTTCCCCTGATAGCTAATGGGCTTGACGCTCCCCAGGATAAAGGTGCGGACTGCTTTGGGCGACATCTGCCAGTTTGCCGGCCTGCGCCCCGTATCCGTGTTTTTCAGTGCCTCCAATTCTTCCCTATACCGCTCCTCCACCGGCGGCTTTATACTTTCCTGCATTTCTTCCCTCATTTCTGCGCGGCCGTTTACATCCGGCATATTTGCGGATGCCGCGCCGGCTACCATTGCATTTCCCAAGATTTGCTTCCCCCTTACCGACAGCCCGTTCCATGGGCAATGTCAAATACTGAACGCACCCGGAACTGCTTTGCGTCCCCTTCCACGATCTTCACCCGTCTCTCCCCTGCCTGCATGTCAAAAAAGTTATCGGACAGCCGCACATCCCCGTCTATCCCTTCTATGCACACTTTCTGGGCAAATGCCGCCGCGTTTACCACCACTTCATCCCCTTGCACGCTGCAGGTAAGCTGCGGATCCAAAAAATGATAATGCTTCGGTGCAGTAAACAGGCAGTTATTGGCAGATACCGTTTCCCCCTCCACCACAAACTCATAATCCAGATTCACGGACAATTCATCGTACGCCGCCAAATCTATTTTTTCCAGCCATACCCCGGACAGTGCAGGAACCGTCACCTGCTCGCTGCCCTCTGTCAGCACGCCGCTGTCCGGACCGCACAGCTTCCACCGTACCTGGCCGCTTACTTCCCGCATGGTTTCATTTGCCACATGAAGTCTTGCCGACTTCTCAATAGGTGCAGGCTGGGCAATACAGAAAGGCCTTTCGCTCAGTTCCCCTTTTTCCTCACAGGAAACCATCACCGGCGCAAACATCCTCTTTTCCGCATAATGCAAGGCCTTCCACCGACCGTAATAGTCAATGCTGGACCAAGAAGCCACCGGCCAGATATCGTTCAGCTGCCATACCACTGCCCCCATGCAGCGTCCCCGGTACCGCCGGAAATGCTCCACTCCGTACCGGATGGCATCCGCCTGCAATAGCTGGGAGGCATAGAGCAGGCTGTCAAAATCTTTCGGATAAAGATAAGTTGCCGACAGATAGTTCATGATCTTACCGTTTGCCGCCTGATTACGCTGATGCATCTCCATCACTCTGGAGAAAATATTCCGGTCTTCCTCCCGGGTAAATGTCTCTACCGTCCGCAGGCAGGGAAACGACTGAAAACCGAATTCGGACAGATACCGAAACCTGAATTTCCGATATTCGGTAAAAGGTTTATTTCCATGCCATACATCCCAGTAATGAGTATCCCCCCGGTTCTCGTCCCAAGGATTGTCATAATTGCCGCCGGAAGAAGGAGAGGACGGCCAGTAAAATGTCTGGGGATCCTCTTCTTTCAGAATCTTCGGGATAATGTATTCAAAAATCTTAATGTAATCATACTTCTGTTTCTCGGACGGTTTCCACGCCCCGTCCAGCGTCTGCGTCTCCATCTCATTATTGCCGCACCAAAGCCCGAGACAGGCATGATGCCTGATCCGCCTTACGTTTTCCCTGATTTCCTCCGTGATATTGGCCTCAAACTCATCGTCCAGTTCATAGGACGCACAGGCAAACATAAAGTCCTGCCAGACCACAAGCCCCAGCTCATCGCATATGTCATAGAAGAAATCATCCAAATAATAACCGCCGCCCCATACCCGGATACAATTGTAATTGGCCGCTATGCAGTCCTCCAGCAGCTTTCTCGTCCTCTGCGCCGTGACACGGCCGAGAATATTATCCTCCGGGATATAATCCGCGCCCATGGCAAATATTTTCACGCCGTTTACCTCATGGGCAAAACAGTTCCCCCACTGGTCGGCCTCCGTATTCACCGTCATCGTCCGCAGCCCGATCCGCCTTTCCCACATATCCAGCAGCTTCCCGTCTTTCTCTTCCAGCCTTACCTGTATCTCATACAGCGGCTGTTCCCCATAACCATGGGGCCACCATAAGGCCGGATTCTCAATCCGCAGCTTATACTGATTTTCCCCAGCCTCCGGCTCATAGATACGCCCGTCCGGCCCGGTCACCTTGATTCTCACTTCCGTACGGTCCGCAATTCCCGCATCCCCACTGTCACCGCCCGTACTATCCTGCCTGCCGGTTCCGTCACGGAACAGTTCCACCGTCACATCCACATCCAGTTCCACCGCATCCGCTTCCTGTGCCTGTGTCACATATACCGATTCCAGCCTTGCGTTTTCCACTGCCAGCAGCCATGCCTTCCTGAAAATACCCGCATCGGGCAGCCTCGGGCCCCAATCCCAGCCCGACATGCAGTGGGCTTTCCGTAAATGCGGGAAACCCTCGATGCATTCCGCACCGCCGCCGGTATAGACTTTTTCATTCTCCTCCCGGCAATATTCCGTAGGGGAGTGGAACACCACCTTCAGTTCATTCACTCCGGCCCTTGCCAATTCCTGCACATCATATTCCCAGCTTCGGTACATATTGCAGGCATGCCCCAAGTATTCCCCATTCCAATAAATATCCGCCAAAGTATCCAGCCCGTCAAACCGCAGCAAAAGCCCGTCCGCCGCCAGCAAATCTTCCTCCACTTCCACTTCCGTCAGAAATTCAAAATCATTTTCCATCAGCTTCAGGGCATCCAGTTCATTATCCCTGTAATACGGGTCGGGCATCAGACCCTTTTCCAGCAAGGCTCCGTATACAGAACCCGGTACCGCAGCATCTATATACTCCTCCGGAATCCCATACACATTTTCCCCCAGCACCCGCATTTTCCATATGCCGTTCAGTTCTTTCCTAATCATCTTGTTTTCCGCCTTTCATTCTCTCATTGCCTAGTTTCTCTTTATCGGCTTTCCCATGTTCGCTGCTCCTTATCTCTTCCTTCCGCAAACCTGCCCCTGCCTTCCCGTTCCGATAACCTATTATGAAAAAAATTGTATCATAAAGCAAGCGGAAAGCAAACCTTTTTGCTTTGTTTTATCCGATTAATCAATGTTTAGCTTTGAAAGACACGGAAATCAATTTTCGGCTTTATGCCTGCGCCGACATTTCCGTTCAGAGCATCGGCAGGAACAGTCCTCTCCGCATGGCAGTCTCCCGGCATGGCGCTCCCTTCCGCCCGGCGGCTGCGGTAT
>CAJUIM010000053.1 GCA_910586275.1 uncultured Lachnospiraceae bacterium
AAAATCACTCTCCTTATTGCCATTATAAAGTATATGGCAATAAGAATAAAGAGTTGGGTAAGTGCTAAAAAGCAAATACCAGTTGCGCATTATTTTACAGTTCTTTGGAAGGACAGACGGTAGAGACGTATCCGGTTCAGTGGCTAAGGAAATTGCGATTCAAATCGTATCGGATTATGGCAATCAGAAAAGAATGAGGAACTGTCCGCCCCTCATTCAGGATAGGTATCCCATAATTCTAAATCAGATAGGATAGAAAAAGTAAGTTTTGCGGCAAGAGGCCCTGAAGCCGGTTTTCCGCTTTGAATATTTGTGGCAAAGAAATAGGTGTGACTGCCTTTTTCCACATACCCGATGAACCAGCCGGAAATATTTTTTTCGTTCACTTTTTCCGTTCCTGTCTTCCCGGAAAGAGTGCCTGCATGGGTGGAAGAGAGGCGGATGGAATCTTTGACGGCTTTGATATTTTCCGGCGCAAATCCGAAGTGGTTGTAATACAGTTTCTTTAGCATTTCAATCTGTTCAACAGGAGATATTTTCAGTGATGAGTTGACCCAGTAAGAAGCTGTGTCGCCTTCAATAAATTGGTTGCCATAGTCTATTTCCCCAATATATTGTTTTATGGCGGGCAGGCCTGCCTGCCGGTCAAGTGCCTGAAAATACCATGTGACGGAATTTTGCATAGCGGATTCTAAAGTTTGGTCGGCGTTCCATTGGTCATAGATATAATTCTGCCCGTTCCATGGAATCATCGACTGCTCAGGCGTTATAAATCCGGACTCCAGACCCAATAAGGCACTGTATAGCTTAAAAGTGGAGGCAGGGGATATGCGTGCAGTAGCATATTCTTTATTATAAATCTGCCATGAATCTTCGGTTGCATCGTATAGTGCAAAGCTGCCATTATATCCATCAAAGACATCGTTTAAGTCGATATATGTGACATTACGGTTCGTTTCATCAAAGCAGCAGCGGTTATTCTCCGAAGCCTGCGTAGACAGGAACGGGGCAGTTGCTAAAAGCAAAAAAGCAATGATGCCATATATGGCTGCGCTATGCAGAGTTTTTCGGAAAGAAACCGGATGATAATTTGCAATATTCAAAATGCGTTTCTGCATTTGCTTCATGTTTCCGCTGATTCCGGTGGTAAAAGGAAATGGCGTAAGCGACATCTTTTCCGCAAGGTTAATCAACGCATTTCCGTAATCTTCATAGGCATTTTCATTCAGCAGCTTTAATACGGAAGTGTCACAGGCGATTTCCCTGTCGTTTTTCATTTCTTTCAGTGAATACCATACAAGAGGATGGAACCAGTATAAGACGCCGATTATATTCATAAAATAATTGGCCAGTGCGTCTTTGTATTTGTAATGCCCAAGTTCATGCATCAGCATGTATTTTATGCTGTCTGCATTGTAGTCTGAAATCAGATGGATCGGCATATAGATACAGGGCTTCCAGAATCCGGCAATTAAGGGCGATTTCAGAAATGCCGTACTGTAAATAGGAATGGTTTTTTTTATATGCATTTCATCCATGCATTCATAATACAGTCTGCGTACCGCCGGATTCTGCAAAGGCAGCGCAGAGTTTTTTATGTTGTGAAAGCGGCGCAGGGATTTTACAATCAATAGGATCATGATAAAAATACCGGCAGCCCATAGGATAAACAGTATCAGCCCGATGGCGGAAGGCGTTTTCCTGCTGACTGATATGCTGAAATCATTCATCCAATTTGCGGCAACGGATTGGCCGGGGGAAACCGTTTCATGGATTACGCTGCCAATGGGGGATGAGGATGCATTTCTGAAGTTCCCGAACCATGCAAAAACCTGCAGGAAACGGATTGGCTGAACCGGAAGAAAGGGGAACGTCAATAAGCCAAGCAATAAATACCATAAGTTATAGTTCATTCGGTTAGTCAGGCTGTTTTTCAGCAGATACTTGACAAGCAGGAATATTCCGATAATAATGCTGATAAAAATATTGCATATTAAAAACTGAATCATAAATTCTGCCATAGAAAACCCCTCCTAATTTTTGGAAAGAAGAGAGCGGAGTTCATTGATTTCAGCTTCGGACAGCTTGTCATTGTCAATATAGGCGGAAAGCATAGCTGTAATATTGCCATTATAAAAACGGTTGAGAAAAGTATTGCTTTCCTGCCTTATATACTCATCTTCGCCCACCAATGGCGTATAGACAAATACACGGCTTTGTTTTTCATAAGAGAGAACACCTTTTGTTACCAAGCGTTTTATCAAAGTCTGTATTGTTTTTGGACTCCATGTTGTAGTTTTTACTAAACGGTCTGTTATTTCATTTGTGCTGATTGGGGCATATTTCCATATGATTTTCATGACTTCAAATTCAGCTTCTGAGATTTGGGGTAAATCTTTCATTTGCAGATGTCTCCTTAAATATTACTGATGTAATATATTGTAGTGCAGAGACAGCGAAAAGTCAATAAAAGTGTCGACGCATGCGGGCATGGCAGTTGATGTTATGGTATTTCCGGTCAAGAAAAAAAATCCGTTTTGTTATAAAATGATATTCGGAAAGGAGGGGACGCGCTTGAAAAAATCCAATGCAATGGATGGCTCCATCGACTTTATTGAAAGCCGTCTGACGGAAGCTATAGATGTGGGTGAGCTGGCACAGCAGGCATTTTTCTCGAAAACGCATTACCAGCGGCTGTTTCGTGCCCTTGTTGGCGAACCTGTGATGGAGTATGTAAAAAACCGCCGCTTACAACTTGCCTGCCGTGATGTGCAGGCAGGAAATGCCGGAATTTTAGATATTGCACTTAAATATGGCTACGATTCTCACGAAGGATTCACCCGGGCGTTTAAGGCATATTTCGGCGTGACGCCATCCGAATACCGTAAATGCAGGAAACCAAACGAAACGGAGGGAATTGTAATGTTATCAAAGGAGGCATTAAACAGGATTGGGCAAAATGCGGAAAAAACTTCCGCAATCTTAAGCAATTTCATTGGGGAAGCGGAAAAATTGGCTGCTCTTGCCAATAAAACGGCAGAGCTGGCAGGTGAGAAAGGCATAACAACGGTTATTGCAGCAAAGGAACTGAGCAACCTTGCGAAGCGCATGGGACAAATTAGAAATGAGAATGTAAGGAACTTGACGGCAGTGGGGGCATCCTCTTTTGAAATGTTTGACAAGATTTTCGCCTTGATACGCTGTCTTGATGACGGAGTTTTCCAAATGAATCTGCTGCGTTTTTTCTGCGGGGTTGAAACGGGGCGCATCTCCCCGCCCAAAGACCGATTTGAGACGATTGATGCAGGCTTTGAAAGGCTGTGCAGTCAATTTGCGGGCAATAAAGAACATATGATTGCGTTCATGAACGAAGCGGCCGAACTGCTTAATGAGGATATTAAGCAAGAAGCTGCAGCTTGCATCGCGGCGTGTATCAGAGAGGTGGATCAATCCGTTGAGATAGGCGAGAACACCGCGGCATCGGCACATGCCGCTTCCGGATCATTGCACGGCCGCGGCGGGGCATTTTTTCATATTGCCAAAGAGGTAAGCGCAAGTATAAGCGTATTAAAAAAAGTGGCAGAGGATTTCAAAAATCTTCACGATTTACCCACTGCCCTTTCTCAGTTAGCCAACACTGCATACAGCATGAATATCAATGGTTTCAACGCTTCCGTTGAAACCGCGAGAACAGGCAATTCCGCCGAATGCTTAGCCGCCGCCGAAAAAATAAAGCAATATACGGGCAATCTGCAAAGGACTTACCGCGAATGTGAGGCTCTGTGCAGTGAATATGAGCGTCTGACGGAATTGACGAAACGAAACGGCAGGCAATATAAACAGGCACTTGCTGAAAAACATATGGATGACATTATTTTTCAAAGCAGAATCTTGTCGTCGCAATTCGCGCTGGAAGCGGAACGCATCCAGCGGGAAACATTCCGTGTTCTGGCTCAGGCTGCCATTGCGGCAGATACGGCTTTGATGAAAACTCGGAATACTGCAGAATACCGAGAAGCTATTGAAGAATTCCTTGAAGCACTAAACGAGGAAATTTCCATATCGGAAATTGGCGGCAGTTTTGCTTATTTCGCTAAGGAGTATGAGGATTTTCTGGAACATATTGAATGAATATCGGTTTCTATTTCCGTTCCCCATTGTCCAGCCGGTATTGGGTAGGGGATATTCCGCACCATTTCTTGAAAAAAGCAGTAAAATGGTGGTAGTCGGAAAAGCCCAGATGGTTGGATATTTCCTGGATGGTCATAGGCGTCTCACGCAGCAAGTTCATGGATGCTTCCAGCCGGAGGGAGAGGTAGTAGCGGTAGGGCGCGACCTGATATTCTCTTTTGAACACAAAGTTGGCCCTGGAGCGGGAGAGGTGGGCGTGAGCGGCAATCTCATCAATGCTTAGCGCATGGTCAATATTTTCTTCGATAAAGCTTTTCATGGCCAGCGCGGGGGATTCTTTTTTCTGGTGTTTCAGCATGGCATCCGAAAATAACTGGATATGGTGATGAAGCAGGAGAGCCAGTTCGCTTTTGCAGCGGATGGGATCTCCTTTCATTATGTCCAAAGCATCGGAAAGGTATTGGCTGCTTTGGAGATGTTCCACATAGCAGTTAACGTTTAAGTGGTAATCGGAAAGCAGATGCTGTACCAGTATGCCGCGGGCGTTGAGCCATATTTTGGTCCAAGGGTCATGGGGATCGGAGTAATAGTGATGGTAGGTGCAGGGATGAAGGATATAGGCTGCGCCTGGGCCTAAGCGTATTTTCTGTCCGTTGAAATATACATAGCCATGGCCGTTTGTGACATATTCAAATACATAATGGTCTCCGTTGGGACGCACAATATGGTAATTAGGGTCTGCATAAGTTATGCCAGAGGAAAAAGGGGAAAATTCAAAGGAATTGGGCCCGAGGCAGAAATAATGCTCTTCTCTGGCTGTTCTGTAAATATCCGACATAATGAAAACTCTCTTTCCGGTGTAAATTTTATGGTATGTCTCTGATGACGGCTGCCGCTGCAGTCTGTTTGTAACCGGATGCGATTCTTTCCTGAAACCTCTCCTGTCACGGTTAAATATTCGCTGTCGTCATTCTCTCTTTTGTATAAATTATATAAAATATAAAATATATTTCAAGCATTTTTGCCTAAAAAAGCTAAAAACAGGACTATTTTATACATATACAGTACTAATTTAAACAGACTCTTTGTAAAAAATCGTTAAAATATAGGGTGTAAAGAAAAAAGAGAAAGCAAAAGAAGAAATATTCAGTCAGGAGGAAGAGTTGTGGTGACAATACCAAGACCGGAACATCCCCAGCCGCAGATGAGGAGAGAAAGATGGACCAATCTGAACGGGGAGTGGAGTTTCTATATTGATTATGGAGACAGTGGAAAAGATAGGAAATTATACCAAAAAAAGGAGTTTTCAGAAAAGATTATTGTGCCTTTTTGCCCGGAAAGCAGCTTAAGCGGAGTTGGTCATGTGGACTTTATGCCTGCAGTATGGTATCAGAAAAAGCTGATGTTTAAAAAAGAACTGGATGGAGGCAGGGTGCTTCTTCATTTTGGAGCGGTAGATTACCGGTGCAGCGTCTGGATCAACGGAAAACAGGTGGGAGAGCATTGCGGAGGTTATTCTTCTTTTGCGTTTGACGTCACGGATTTTCTGGCGGAAGGGGAGAACAGTCTGGTGGTCTATGCACAGGACGATGTGAGGTGCGGTTTACAGCCAAGGGGAAAGCAGAGTCCGGGTTATTTTTCCAAGGGATGCAATTATACGAGAGTTACGGGAATCTGGCAGACGGTATGGCTGGAATATGTGCCGGAGAATTATATTTGTTCCGTGCAGTATTATCCCAATGTGGCGGATCATACGCTGACAGTGAAGGCACAGGTACGGGGAACGGGAGTTCTGGAGGCGAAGGCATCTTATGAAGGAAGGGAATGCGGGAGCGCACAGGCACGGAGCATGGGGCGGACGGTAATGGTGACTGTGCCGCTGACGGAAACTCACCTATGGGAGCCGGGGCATGGCAGGCTGTACGATCTGGAACTGCGTTTCGGTGAGGATTGTGTGGAAAGTTATTTCGGCATGCGGGAAATACGCATTGACGGAGAAAAGGTACTGATAAACGGAAAACCGGTATTTCAGAGACTGGTATTGGATCAGGGCTACTACCCGGACGGGATTTATACCGCGCCTTCGGAAGAAGCGTTGGAAAGGGATATCCGGATTTCGCTGGAGGCGGGATATAACGGAGCCAGACTGCATCAGAAGATTTTTGAGCCCCGTTATCTTTACTGCTGCGACCGGCTGGGTTATCTGGTCTGGGAAGAGCATGGCTGCTGGGGGCTGGATTATAGCAGGCCGGAGGCATTGGCAGCATTTCTGCCGGAGTGGATGGAGACTCTGGAAAGGGATTTTAACCATCCCGCCATTATCGGGTGGTGTCCGTTTAACGAGACTTGGGACTATGAGGGGAGAAAGCAGGAGGAAAGTCTTCTGAAAGTGGTATACCAGGCGACTAAGCTGTTTGATTCCACGAGGCCTTGCATTGATACCAGCGGAAGCTATCATGTGGTGACGGATATTTACGACTTGCATGATTATGAGCAGAATCCGGAACTTTTGGCAGAGCATTATGCCTCTTTCAAGGCTGGCGGGGAATTGAGGGATACCCACCCGGAACGGCAGACGCCGGTAAAGGGGATTCCTGTATTTGTCAGCGAATACGGCGGCATCCGCTGGGACACTG
Organism: uncultured Lachnospiraceae bacterium; assembly: GCA_910586275.1. Classification (GTDB taxonomy): domain Bacteria; phylum Bacillota; class Clostridia; order Lachnospirales; family Lachnospiraceae; genus Kineothrix. Next base: position 6,768 of record CAJUIM010000053.1, read on the forward strand.
GATCCGCACAGGAAAGGGATTGGGGGTACGGGGAAACTCCGAAGACGAAAGAAGAATTTCTGGAACGCTACCGCAGGCTTACGGATGTATTTCTGGATAACCCGCGTATGTTCGGGTTTTGCTATACTCAGCTTTATGATGTGGAGCAGGAGGTCAATGGCCTGTATACTTATGCAAGGGAAGCGAAATTCGATATGGCGGTATTCCGTGAAATTAACGGACGGAAAGCGGCAATTGAGGAGGATGAGTGGGAAGGGGACCCGTTATTCCGTGAGGTGTCTGCGCAAGGGAAAAGTATGTTGTGAGGAAAGGACAGGGGGTACGGATGGAAGAAAGGTTGGAGAGGAAAATATGGGGAAGAAAAACGGGAGTGGTAATGACTGCGGCAGTCAGCGCTATAGCGTTTATCTTGTCGCTTCCGTTTGTAAGCTGGGTAAAGGTGGTCAATATCTCGTCTTTGTTTCCGAAGATTGGCATAAGCAGGGAAGCGGCTGCGGATTTGTATCAGGGTTACAGTATTTTTAATCTGTTGGATTTCGTGCAGAAAGGCGGGCAGGGCAAGATCGGGCTGTATGCAATGATTCTTCTGATGCTTTTGATTGCAGCTTGGTATTTTAACTTGGCTTATCTTTGGAAGGCTGTACGGAATAAGAAACGCAAGGACGGGGACTTAGGGCTGTATGCGGCCGGCCGGTTGGCCATGCTGTCCGTGCTGCTGCTGGCCGGAGCCAGCGTGGGGTTTGTGGCTTTTTCCAATAGCCGGTTCGGCATGAAGGGTTTTTCGGCGTCGCCGGTCATATATCTGCTGTCTGTGCTGTGCATCATGGCATATGCGGTGATAAAAAGGATGGAGAAAAAAGAAAGGGAACTTTACCATGAGCACGGACTTTTGAAAGAGATACGGAAAAATTGGGTGCTGTTCCTAATGCTGGTTCCTACGTTCGTTTATTTTATGATTAACAGCTATTTGCCTATGGTGGGCATTTATTATGCTTTTACCAATTTCAATTTCCGTGACGGGCTGTGGGCCAGCCCATTCGTGGGAATGAAGAATTTTGAGTTTCTGCTGAAAGGGGATTTGTTCCGGCTGACGAGGAACACGGTGCTGTATAATGTGGCATTTATCCTGCTCGGCAATGTGCTGCAGATTATATTTGCCATACTGGTGAGTCAGGTTTCAAAAAAATGGTTTCAGAAGACTTCCCAGACATTGATGTTCATGCCTTATTTCGTATCGTTTGTTTTGCTGAAGGTTCTGGTGTACAACTTATTTGAATACGATTATGGATTGGTTAACAATATTGTGACTTCCTTGGGCGGAGATAAAATTGATTTTTATAATACGCCGGCTTATTGGCCGTTCCTGATTGTTTTGTTCAATCTCTGGAAGGGGATTGGTTACGGGATGGTAGTTTATCTGGCTTCCATTATGGGGATTGACGGGGAACTGTATGAGGCGGCGAAGGTGGACGGGGCCAACGTTTTCCATCAAATCCGTTATATTACTCTGCCGCTTTTAAAGCCTACCTTCATCATACTGCTTCTGTATTCCTTGGGCGGCATTATGAAAGGTCAGTTTGAACTGTTTTACCAGATGGTGGGGAACAACGGGGTTCTCTACAATGTGACGGATATCATTGACACTTATGTGTACCGGATTACCATGACCCAGCCTCTGAGCATCGGTCTGGGCACGGCGGCAGGCTTGTATCAGTCGGTATTCGGATTTGTGATAGTGGTAGTGACTAACTGGCTGATTAAGAGGAAAAATCCTCAGTATGCATTGTTCTAAGCGGGGTTCGGAAGGAGGGTATGGATGAAAGTCAAAATTTCTAAATCCATGATTGTATTTCAATGTATTGCTTATGTGCTGTTGGCGTTAGGGGCGGTGGTCTGTGTTGCCCCCTTCCTGATTATCTTATCAGGTTCCCTGACGGATGATGCCATTATTATAAAGGAAGGCTACAGTATCCTGCCAAGGGGCTTTACGCTGGCGGCTTATGAGACAATTTTTAAAGTGCCGGGGGAAATCCTTCAGGCGTATAAAATGACCATATTTTACACGGTAGTGGGGACCGTTCTGGGGCTTTTGATGATTACGCTGACGGCTTATGTCATTTCCAGGAAAGAATTTAAATACAGGAATCAGGTTTCCTTCCTGATTTACTTTACCACTCTTTTCGGCGGCGGCATGATTCCCTGGTATCTGATGTATGCCAATGTACTGAATCTGAAAGGCTCCACGTTCCCCATTTGGTTTCCGGGGTTAATGAGCCCGTTCCTGATCATCCTGATGCGGACTTTTATTTCGGAAAGCGTGCCGGATGCCATAACGGAATCCGCAAAGTTGGACGGTGCGGGACATGTTACTATTTTTTTCCGGATCATACTGCCGGTATTGGGACCCGGGCTTGCTACGGTAGGGCTGTTCCTGGCTTTGGGGTATTGGAATGATTGGTATCGTTCTTCCATGTTTTCCGTCAGTCAGGATACTTGGGAACTGCAGTTTTATCTATATAATTTACTGAATGCAAGTTCAAGCATGAAACAGATGGCGCAGAGCGCAAATATTGCCATGACGGACATTCCTACGCAGTCCATGAAACTGGCCATGGCAGTGGTGGTAACCGGTCCGGTGCTTTTGTTCTATCCCTTTGTGCAGAGATATTTTGTTTCGGGCATTACGGTGGGAGCCGTAAAGGGCTGACAGGCAATGTAAGAGAACCATGGAGATATTAAAGCGGAAACTTGGACGCATCTTAAAATACATTCTTGTCATCCGGGTGTTTTGCTTTCCGTAATTTTCGGCTCAAACAGGGATGCATATTTGGCGGAGGCAATTTTAAGGTACGTTCAGGCGGAAACCAAGAGCATGTTTAGGGCATGTTCCAGGGGAGGGTTGCAGGGCTTTGATATAAAAATTACTATTTAACGAAGAAGGAGGATTACAATGAAAAAGAAGCTTTTAAGTTTATTGTTGGCGACGGCTATGACGGCATCTTTGGCGGGCTGCGGCGGGGGAGGGAAGTCTGCGGCGGACGCTATGGACGAGGCACAGGAATCTGCGGCATCCGGGCAGGAAGGACAGGCAGATCAGACGCAGCAGGAGAGCCAGGCGAAAACGGAACCGGCCGGAGAGGGCAACGGGGAAGCGAAAGAATTGGATACGTCCGAGAGAGTGGATCTTGTAGTGTATCAGCTGGGGGATGCACCGGCTGACGAGGCGAAAGTGGAAGAGAAAATCAATGAGATTTTGCTGGAGAAATTGAATGTTACGGTAGACTTCCAATTTACCACATGGGTAGACTGGCAGCAAAAATACAGTCTGCAGCTGACTACAGGAGGCGTTGACTTAGTTTATACCGCAAACTGGTCGGAATATGGAAAACTTGCCAGCAGCGGTGCATTCCTTCCTCTGGACGATCTGTTGAATACCGTATCTCCTGAAATGAGGAAAACATTGGGAGAAGATGCGTTAAATCAATGCCGTGTAAACGGAGAATTGTACACAATTCCATGTAATTATTTGGAATATACATGTAACGGCATTCTGTACAGAGAAGACCTGAGAGAAAAATATGACTTGCCGGCGCCCAATACAGTGGAAAATATAGAGGCATATCTGACCGGAATCAAGGAAAATGAGCCGGAACAGCAACTGTTGGATGTGAGCGGTCAGGAAAATATGGGACAGGTGTTTAACTTTAAATATCCTTGGGTGACATTTACCGGGATTCCTTACGGACTGTCCATCAATTATGATACGCCTACGGAAGTTGAGGATTACTGGTTTTCGGATGACTTTACTGACGATATGAAGACGATGAAAAAATGGGCGGACATGGGATTCTGGTCCAGAAGCGCACTGTCCAATACGCCGCAGGAAGAAGCTTTGGAAAACGGACTTGCGGTTATGTATTTTTCCGGGTATAATCCAGCTAAGGCAGTGGGAGTAAAAGCGAAACTGGAAGAAACGCACCCGGATTGGAAAGTGGAGTATATAGCATTCGGGGAGACTAACGGCGTTATTTTCCCGGCCAACAGGCAGACCAACGGCACGGCAATCTCTAAAGACTGCAAGGATCCGGAAAGGGCGATGAAGGTTATCGAATTGCTTCTGATGGATGAAGAACTGAATCATCTTGCAATGGGCGGAATTGAGGGTGAGCACTATGAGCTTGACGAGAACGGTATTTATCAGAACCTGAGCGATAAGTTCCCTTATGGCGGATTCAATACATGGAATCTGTATAACAAGGATTACTGGCTTTCCACGGAAACTTCTGCGGAACTGAATGAAATGTTTGCCAAATATGAAGAACTGGGTGCAAAGACCAAATTCCCCAACACGGATATTTTCGGGGGCTTTACGGAAGATACGTCTGCTTATGCTACAGAATACAGCGCAGTCCAGAATGTATGCGACCAGTATCTGAAACCTTTGCAGATAGGCACGGTAGATGATGTGGATGCTGCGGTTGCCCAGTTCAGGGAGAAGCTGAAGGAAGCCGGCATTGAGGCATGCAGGGAAGGGTTCAAGGAACAATGGCTTGCATATTGTGAGCAATATGGTTACAAATAAGGAGCGATAAAGGAATGCAATCAGGCACGGCTGGCACCGATGGGTCAGCCGTGTTTGGCGAAAAGAGGGTAATGCTATGTGGAAAGAGACGGAAAAGGACGGGTATGTGCTGATTGAGAATGAAGGAGGCAAGACGCTGGGACTGGCGAAGGGCAGCAGGGTAAAGCGGATCGTGCAGGACGGGTATGTGTTTAAGGATTTTCTGGGGACGGGGGAATTGGTGCCTTATGAGGACTGGAGGCTTCCTGTGAAAGTCAGGGCGCAGGATCTTGCCTCCCGGCTTTCCGTGGAAGAGATTGCGGGACTGATGCTTTACAGCGGACATCAGAGTCTGCCTGCGGGCAGCGGGCAGGGGACGTATGGAGGGAAAGCATACGGAGAAAGCGGAGCAAAGCCTTGGGAACTGACCGATCAGCAAAAAGAATTCGTGGTGAAGGACGGAGTCAGGCATATTTTGCTGACCGGACTGGAAAGCGTGGAGACGGCGGTGCGGTGGAACAATAAGGTACAGGCGTTGGCGGAGGGGACGGGCTTTGGGATTCCGGCAAACAACAGTTCTGATCCAAGGCACAGCGTGGATTCCGGCGTGGAATGGAAGGCTTGGTCGGGGGAAGGGGTTTCGGACTGGGCAAACGGGCTTGCTTTCACGGCATGCTTTGACCCTCAGACGGTGAAGGAATTCGGGAAGGCAGCTTCCCTGGAATATCGGGCTTTGGGGATTACAACGGCACTTTCCCCGCAGATTGACCTTGGCACGGAACCGAGGTGGCTCCGGTTCGGGGATACTTTCGGGGAGCATTCCGGCTTGGTCACAGAGATGGCAAGGGCTTACTGTGACGGTTTCCAGACAACGGAAGGCAGTCAGGACGGCTGGGGGAAGGACAGCGTCAATACGATGGTAAAGCATTTTCCGGGAGGAGGTCCCTGCGAAGGAGGCAGGGATGCGCATTATGCATACGGAAAATACGCCGTGTATCCCGGGGAGAATTTCAAGGAACATCTGAAGCCCTTCTATGAAGGGGCGTTCCGGTTGGAGGACGGAACGGGATGCGCCAGCGCTGTCATGCCTTATTACACCGTTTCCGTGGGGCAGGATAAAAAGTACGGGGAAAATGTAGGAAATTCTTTCAGCCGTTATATTATTACCGATCTGCTTCGGGAGGAGGCCGGATTTGACGGGGTGGTCTGCACGGACTGGGCAATTACCCATTCCGAGGGCATTATGAGGGAAAGTAAGGGAAAATGCTGGGGAATGGAGGAAGCCGGGGAGGCGGAGAGGCATTGGAAAGCATTGGAGGCAGGGGTGGATCAGTTCGGCGGGAACAATAATGCGGCACCGCTGTTAGAAGCATGGGAGATAGGATGCCGGGCTTATGGGGAGGAAGCCATGCGGAAACGGTTTGAAGACTCTGCGGTGCGTCTGCTGCTGAATATATTCCGCACGGGACTTTTCGAAAATCCTTATTTGGATTTGGAAGAGTCTCAGGCAGTTGTGGGAAACGGGGAGTTTCGGCGGCAAGGCTATCTTTCACAGCTTCGTTCCGTAGTGCTGTTAAAAAATAAAGGCCATGTACTGCCGTTAGCAGGGAAAAAAGAGAGTCAGGAGGTGCGGAAAGTCTATGTGCCGGGACGTCATATCCGGGAGACAAGGGGATATGACGGCAGTATTGTGCCTGAGAGGTATGTTACGCCCGCCGGAAAGGAAGAAGCGGCAAAACATTTTCAGCTGACAGAGACACCGGAGGAGGCGGATGCCGCTATTTGTTTTGTGGAATCCCCTATCTGCTGTCCTTACAGCGAGGAAGAAAGAAAAGCAGGAGGGAACGGGTATCTGCCGGTTACGCTGCAGTACCGTCCTTATATTGCGGAACATGCCAGAAAGGAGAGCCTTGCGGGCGGGGATCCACAGGAAGACTTCCGGAACCGCAGCTATTACGGGAAGATGAATACCGCCGCTAATGAAGAGGATTTGGATCTTGTAATAAATACGAAAAAAAGAATGAAAGACAAGCCGGTGATTGTAGTGCTGGAAATGAAAAATCCGGTAGTGATGGGGGAGATGGAACCTTATGCGGATGTCGTCGTGGCGGAATTCGGCATTGCGAAAAAAGCGGTATTGGAGATAATCTGCGGAAGTTATGAGCCGACGGGGCTGCTGCCTCTGCAGATGCCGAAGGATATGGAGACGGTGGAACTGCAGAGAGAGGATGTGCCTTTTGACATGCAGTGCTATGTGGACAGTGAGGGCCATGCTTGGGATTTTGGGTTCGGAATGAATTATTCTGGGGTCATATCCGATGAACGGACGGAAAAATACGGGTATGGGAAAATGCAGGCAGGAGAGAAGGAAAAGAAAGAGAACGGAAAAGCGTCCCAAAGAGAAGGGAAAGAAACGGAAAAGCAGTAAAACAGAGAAGGAAAAAAAACGGAAAAACAGTAAAGCAGAGAAGGAAGAGGAACAGAAAAACAGTAAAACAGAGAAGAAAAAGAAACAGAAAAGCAGTAAAAAGAGAAAAGCAGTAAAAAGAGAAAAGAATGAAAAATAGTTAAAAGAGAAATAAAAAGACGGCAATTTAAAAACAAGAAAGTAAAGAATAAAAGAACAGAGAGGAGTGCAGTTTATGTATATTATTCCGAAGCCTTACAGTATGGAAAGGAACGAGGGGGAGTTTCTTCTGACATATGACAGTGAGATTGCCATTGATAACGGCTGCAAGGAGGCATATTTTTACGCTTGCCTGTTAAAGCAGGAAATTAAGGAGTCTGCAGGCTTTTCTCCGGATATTCAGGCGGAAGAGACGGGCAGGACGGCAATTGCCATGAAGCTGGAACCGGAGGGCAGCTGGGAGGACAAAAAGGAAGAGTATCTGCTGGAAGTGACGGCGCGGAAAATCCGCTTGTCGGCTCCTGCCCCTGCCGGACTGCTGTTTGGGGTGCAGACGCTGCGTCAGGTAATCCGGCAGGCGAAAACCGTAATTCCGTGCATGACGGTAAGGGACTGTCCGAAAATTGCCAATAGAGGGTATTATTTTGATGTGACAAGGGGCAGGGTGCCGAAGCTGGAGGAACTGAAAAAGCTGACGGAAAAGCTGTCGTTTTATAAAATAAACCAGCTTCAGATTTATATTGAGCATAGTTTTCTGTTTCCCGGTTCCAGCGAGGTGTGGAGGGATGACACTCCATTGACGGCGGAGGATATCTTGGAACTGGACAGACATTGCCGGCGGTATCATATCGATTTGATTCCGAGCCTTTCCAGCTTCGGGCATCTTTATAAAGTGCTGCGGACTAAGACATTCCGGCATCTGGGAGAGTTTCCGGAAACGGCAGATGCGCCGTTCGGTTTCGGGGACAGGATGGGGCATCATACACTATGCGTGGCGGAAGAGGAAGCCCTCGTCTATGCGAAAGGGATGATTGACCGGTATATGGAACTTTTTTCCTCTGCTTATTTCAATATCTGTGCCGATGAAACCTTTGACCTTGGAAAAGGGAGGAGCAGGGCTTTGGCCGGGCAGAAAGGGACGGATGCCCTATATCTTGCCTTTGTGGGGGAACTTTGCAGGCATGTGGTTTCGAAAGGGAGGATTCCCATGTTCTGGGGGGATATCATCCGCAGCTTTCCGGAGGCAGTGTCCGGCCTTCCTAAGGAAACGGTATGTTTGAATTGGGGGTATGCGCCGGATGAGAGCGGGGATGCGGCGGAAGCTTTTGCGCGCACCGGCATCCGGCAGTACACTTGCCCCGGAGTGAACGGGTGGAATCGGCTGATTCCGGGAATCAAGGATTCTTATGAAAATATCCGCAGGATGTGTACCTATGCATTGTCTTATGGGGCGGAAGGCGTGCTCAATACGGACTGGGGAGATTATGGGCATATCAATCATCCCGATTTCAGCACGGCCGGCATGATTTATGGAGCCGCGTTCAGCTGGAGAGGGGAAATCCTTCCTTTTGAAGAAGTCAGCCGCCAGATTTCCCTTCTGGAATACGGGGATGTTTCGGAATCGCTTATTTCCCTCCTTGGGGCTTTGCCTGAGCCGGGATTTGGATGGAGAGAGGCAGTGGAGTATATGGAGAAGGGAAGAAACTCGCTGAAGGAAGAGATGTTCGGGGAAACGGAAGGCAGCCTGAAAGCAATCCGGGAAGCCGCAGACAGGCTGTACCGCACAATTCCCAAGATAGAAATGGGGCAGCGCGGCCGGGCGGCGGCTTACCTGATTGGGCTGAAAGGGATGGAACTGCTGGCTCTGACCGGAAGCTTTGTGGCGGCAAAAGAGTTCGGGCGAAAACAGGAAAGCGAAATGACAGGCAAAGATCTGGCGGCACGGCTGGAAGAATGGTTTTATGATTATAAAGAACTGTGGCGCAGCGTAAGCAGGGAATCGGAACTGTACCGGATACAAAGTGTGGTATTCCGGTATGCGGATATGCTGAGAGAGCAGGCATAAAGGAAAGAGAAATAGGACGGGATGGAGGATATGAGGTACGGGCATGGAAAGAAATTACAGAGGAATTGCGGACGGCATAATCCGTCTGGTGGAACGGGAGCAGCTAAAGGACAGGAAGCTGTGGAAATTGGCGGACGGGCAGTTTGCAGGAACGCCGGATGATGCGGATCACGGCTGGCGGGGAGAGTATTGGGGGAAGCTTATGAGGGGTGCCTGCATGACTTGGGAATATACCAAGGATGAAGAATTGTACGGCATTTTACAGGAGTCGGTCCTGCGTCTGTTGGAGACGCAGGACCAAGAGGGCAGGATATCTACTTACAGTAAAGAAGAGGAATTCACCGGTTGGGATATCTGGTGCCGTAAATATGTGCTGCTGGGTCTGATTCACTTCTATGGTATTTGTAAAGAGGAAGAACTGCGGGAGCAGGTGCTGCAGGCAGCAGGAAAGCAGTTGGATTATGTGATTGCCCATATTGGGGAAGGGAAGGGAAAGAAGAAAATCACATTGGCTTCCGATGCCTGGCTGGGGATCAATTCTAGTTCTGTCTTGGAACCGGTAGTGCGGCTATATCAGCTGAAACCGGAACGCAGGTATTTGGAGTTTGCCGATTATATTGTGGAAAACGGAGGAGCGGAAGGCTTTGATATTTTTCTGGCGGCTTATGAAGACCGGCTGTATCCGTTTCAGTACCCGGTAGTGAAGGCGTATGAACTGATGTCTTGTTTTGAAGGGCTGCTGCTATATGCCGAAGTGAGGGAAAGTGAGAAATGGAGGCAGGCAGCCGTGCGGTTTGCGGACCGGCTCCTTGAGTCGGAGGCGGTCATAGTAGGCGGTTCCGGCTGCCACCATGAACTGTTTAATCATTCGGCCCTGATGCAGACCGGGACGGAGTATGACGGGCTGATGCTGGAAACCTGTGTCACGGTCACTTGGATGAAGCTGATGTACCGGGTGTACGGGATAACGGGGGATATGAGGTTTTTGGAAGAGGTGGAGCGGTCCGCGCTGAATGCCCTTTACGGTGCGGTGAATACGGAAAACAGTGTCTGCGGACCGGAAACCACTTTTGACGAGCCTTCCTACCGCGGCGTATATAACTGTGCGATGGCGGAGGGCGGCCGGGCGCAGATGTTTGACAGCTACAGTCCTTTGCGTTCGGGTATCCGGGGGCGTGCGGTAGGCGGCTTCAAGAGCATGAAAGAGGGGAAAGAGTTCTGCGGCTGCTGCATTGCCATCGGAGCCGCAGGAACTGCTTTGGTTCCTCAGGCAGCGGTTAGGGATACGAAGAAAGGGATAGAGATCGGTATTTATCTGCCCGGGGTAATCCGCACCGCGGTGGGAGATACGGAAGCGGAATTTTCTTTGGAGACGGACTATCCTGTAGGAGGAGAGATTGCCGTCTCTATGAAATTGCAGAGGGAAAAGGAATTTGAGATTGCGCTGCGGATTCCGTCTTTTGCGGAGTCAGGCCGGATAGCGGTGAACAGGGAAGCTTGGGAAAATGTGCGGACAGGGACATTTTTCCGGATAAGCAGGGTGTGGAAAACGGGGGACCATATCCGGATTTCCCTTTGCTGGGGTCCGCGTCTGGCCTATGGGGCGGAGAATCCGGAGGATGCCGGGAGCGAAAGACATGTGGCCGTGCTGTATGGGCCGTTGGCCTTGGCAAGGGATCGGCGGCTGGGATCGGAGGGGCTTCCGGTGGTTCTTGGGGACGGGCAGGTGTCCGTGCGGAAGGCGGATAAGGTTTCTGTGCCTTGTCAGTGCTGTTTTGAGGTGTCTTTGGGAGGGGAAACTTTCCCGATGGTGGATTATGCTTCCGCAGGGAAGACTTGGCGGAGGGATTCCGAGACGGAGGTGTGGATGCGGACAGCGGAGAGACATGGCTGATAATAAGCCGAACCCATTGGGCAGCGGAATTCAGGGCATATATGAAGGGGGACAGGGAAAAGCGGAACTTGGGCGGGAAAGGAATAGGGAAGAAGGATGAAGAAGTATTTTTGGGGGGATATGTGTTTGGCAGTATTGCCCAATGGGAAGTTTATTGTGGGGCTGACGGATGAGTTTGGTGAAATGGAGGAGTTGTCCGTTAGGCGTGCCAATTTTGAGGTGAATGTGGCAGGCGGCCCTGCGGTGGAATTGGGAGAAAACGGATTTTGGCTGAAAAAAATTACGGAGCAGAGCGGCGGCTTGCTTTTGGAGTATTTTTACCGACAGGAAGAACTGTGGGTGGAGGTGGAATTAAGCCATATTTCGGGGACGAATGTGATTGTGCAGAGTAACCGGATAAAAAATGCCGGAAAGGAAACTAAGAAAATAACCCGGTTTTCCTCTGCCTCAGTGGATCATATTTTTTATGGGGAGGATAGGAAATGGTATGCCAATCCGGAAATTCGGATTCATATATGCCACAGCAAATGGCAGGGGGAGGGACAGTGGAGAGCCTATAAGCCGGCAGAACTTGGGCTATATCCCGGTTCCGTACATGGGGCGGAAAGGGCATCTTATAAGATACAGTCCGTAGGAAGCTGGTCTACCGGTAATTTTTACCCTATGACGGTGGCAGAGGACGGGAAAAAGGGATGCGTCTGGTATTTGGAAATGGAGGGAGCCAACAACTGGTATATCAAACTGTGTGCTTACGGGGGATATGCCAAACCGGATTTTTCCATGGAAGCCAGCGGCTGTGACGAGTCTAACGGCGGTTGGCATTATGACCTGAAGCCCGGTGAGACATACGGGGCACAGCGGGCATTCTGGGGAGTTGCGGCGGGCGGCTTCGAGGAGGCGACGAAAAACCTGAATGACTTTAAACGGGCGGACTGTTTGGTGTCCTCCCTATGGTATGCCGTTAGTGTTTAATGATTACATGGACTGTGTCTGGCTGGATCAGCGTCCGGAAACCTTGTTCCCACTGATTGACCGTGCGGCTCAGGTTGGGTGCGAAGTATTCTGCATAGACGGCGGCTGGTGTGAAAACAAATATGGAGAAGGGCTGGGAGATTGGCTGCCGGCGAAATCTTTGTATACGGAATATACTTTGGAAGAGGTGGCCGGGAATATCCGTGCCAAAGGGATGATTCCAGGTATCTGGACGGAATTGGAAACCTGTACGCCCACCGCCGCCGGGGCAGGGATATGCGAGGAAGCAGTGCTGCGGCGTTATGATAACAGGATAGGCGGGGAAAAGTGGTTTTATAATTTCTGCAGGGAGGAGGTCAGGGAGTATCTGCTGGAAAGAGTGGATGCTCTTTACCGGATGGGTTTCCGCTATATAAAGAATGACTATAATCATTCTTTGGGAATCGGATGTACGAATAATTATGGAGGAGACTCCCCGGCGGAAGGCATGATACGGAACCATGATGCTTTCTTGGATTTTATGGAAGAATTATATCGGAGATATCCGGATCTGATGCTGGAAAACTGCGGGAGCGGAGGGCTACGGTCAGAGAACAAGACGCTGCGCCGTTTTATGCTGCAAAGCATATCGGATCAGGAATTGTATAAAAACAACCCTTCCATACTGATGGGCAGCATTGCGGTTTTGCCGCCGGAGAAAGCCGGAATATGGGTTTATCCGTATCCCACCGTTTTTGCGGACTATAAGGATTTTCTGCCGGACAGAAGATATCTGGAAAGCATGGCGGACGGGAAACAGACGGCATTTAATCTTATCTGCGGACTGATGGGCACTATGTACTTATCCGGGAGGATTGATTTGTGCGACAGTTACAATCTTTCGCTTATAAAGCAGGGGGTGAGCCTATATAAAAAGAACCGGAAAGAAATCATGCGCAGCCGGCCGGTATATCCTACGGGCATCTATAATATGAATGAAAAAGAACTGTGTACATTCGGCCTGCTGACGGATACGAAGCTGTTTCTGGCAGTCTGGAATTTGTGCGGGGAAGGAACGGAAGGACAGTGGATGGATTCCAGTAGCCGGCAGGACGATCGGCAGCTGACGCCGGGATCGCAAGCCAGGCTGTTCGGCGGCAGGGTGGTTGGCTTGCAAAGATGGGTGAAGGAAGGGAGCAGGGCGGTATGCTGTTTTCCGGAGCGGGAAGATATAAAGTATCGGTTCGGGAACGGGAAATTGGTCATTGAGGCGTTGGAAGAGGGGGCGGCGTTTTTCCTGGAAATCCTGCTATGAAATGGTAAATATGATATAATGTGGGAAATGAATGCGGAAAGAAAAGGAGGGTTTGCCGTGGATTTTAAGAAAATACATCATGTGGCGGTAATAGGGAGCGATTATGGGAAATCAAGGCATTTCTATGTGGATTTGTTAGGATTTGAAGTGGTGCGGGAAAACTATAGGGAGGACAGGGATGATTATAAGATAGACTTAGCCTGCGGGGAACAGGAAATAGAATTGTTTATCATAAAAGGCTGTCCCCAGCGGCCAAGCTATCCGGAGGCATTGGGGCTGCGGCATCTTGCTTTTTATGTGGATGATATAGAAAAAGCGGCAGCGAAGCTGCAGGAAAAAGGGATTGATACCGAGCCTGTGAGAGTGGATGAATTTACAGGAAAACGGATGACATTTTTCCGCGATCCTGACGGGCTTCCGATTGAAATTCATGAATGACCGGCAGGCGTAGGCTTGGATCGGTTTTTAGGCTTTATGGCCGGCCGCAGCTGTCCGATGACGGAAAGAAGAGGGTTGGAAAATGAAGCAGAGAATATTGATAATTGATGATGATGCGGATTTATGCAGACTGCTGAGAAATAATCTGGAACAGGAGGGGTATTTTGTCTGTATCCGTCATGATGGGGCAGCAGGACTGGAAGAATTGCGGAGTGGCGATTATCAGCTGGTGGTTTTGGACATTATGCTTCCGCTGAAAAACGGATATGAGGTCTTGGGGGAAATCAGGGAAAAAAGTTTTGTCCCGGTGCTGATGCTGACAGCCAGAGACAGTGAAGGGGACAAGGTATCGGGACTGCGGATGGGAGCGGACGATTATCTGACCAAGCCTTTTGCAAACAGTGAGTTCCTTGCAAGGGTTTCTTCGCTTTTACGGAGATATACGGTTTTCAATGCGGCCAATGCCGGAGAGAAAACGATTACGGCAGGCGGGCTGTCTATAGACGGAACAGGGCGCGAGGTGCGCAAAGACGGTCGATTGCTGGAACTGACGGCAAAAGAGTTTGATTTGCTTTTGTTCTTTGCGGAGAATCAGGGAAAGGTTTTTACCAAAAAACAGATATACCGTGCCGTCTGGAAGGAAGAATATGCTTTTGACGATAATAATATTATGGTTCATATCCGCAGGCTGAGAAAAAAGATTGAGGATAATCCCGAAAATCCGAAGTACATCTTAACGGTTTGGGGGGTAGGGTACAAAATGGGCGGTGAAAGAGAATGAGGGTGTTTTGCATTTTGGCTGTGTTTGTCTGTATCGGCCAATTTCTTTATATTTTCCGCATCCGGAAACAGCTGGCAGAGTGGCATGCATTTCTGAAAAGCCTGGCGAAAGCGCCGGGACGGAATTCCTTCGTAAAGGGAAAGGGAATTTTGGCTGATATTAATTTTGAACTGAATCATCTCTTGGAAGAGAGCCGCAGGCAGTTTGTGAAATTGCAGAGAGCCGAGCAGGCCAACCGACAGTTGCTGACGGACCTGTCCCATGACGTAAGGACTCCGCTGGCATCTTTAATCGGGTATTTGGAGTCGCTGAATGCCGGGAATGCAAAAGACCGGGAAGAATATCTCCATGTAGCCTATGGGAAAGCGTTGGATCTGCAGGAACTGACAGATATGCTTTTCCAATGGTTCAGGCTGGCTTCCGATGAGCAGAGATATGTGAGGAAAGCTTATGATATCAATGAACTGACGAGGGAAGCGTTGGTGGAACATATTCCGGCATTGGAAAAAAAGAATATTTCTTTTTCTGTAAATATTCCCGAGGATGAGTGGCCTGTGATGATGGATCAGGTGGCATATGGGAGGATACTGAACAATCTGTTAAGCAACGCGGTGAAGCATGGGAAATGTTCCCGGATAGAAGTGGCTATGGAAAGGCATGGGAACAGAGTATCCGTTTCTGTCGCTAATGACGGGATTGCCATACCTGAGGATGAGATTCCTTTTCTGTTCGGACGTCTGTATAAATGTGATGCTTCCCGTTCCGGAACAGGAACCGGGCTTGGGCTGGCGATTGTCAGGGAACTTACGGAGGCCATGTCCGGAGAAATAACGGTGACAAGCATTCCGGGAGGAAAAACTACTTTCTGCATATCGTTGCCCCTCTGTCTTTAGCGTTCCGTTCAGACAGGGGGAATTTTAATTCCGTGCCGGGCGGAGAGCCGGAGACTGTCTGAATGTAAGGGAAATGTAAGATTTGCTCAAGAATGGAGTCAGGGTTTACTGGTAAAATAGTGATATGGAGGTGAGCAGCGGATGGATAAATATGCAGTTAAGACAGAAAACCTGACAAAAGAATATCATGGCCGGATTGCGGCGGACGGAGTAAATCTTCATGTCCCGGAAGGGAAAATTTATGCGCTTTTAGGAAGGAACGGGGCGGGAAAGACGACGATAATGAAGATGCTGCTGAATCTGATCCGGCCGACGGGCGGCAGCATATATCTTTTCGGAGAAAATTGTTCCCGGTTCGGCAGAAAGAACTATCACCGCATTGGCTCTGTTATCGAAGCCCCTGCTTTCTATGAGAACCTGACGGCAAATGAATATTATCCCCCTTGGGAGCCACCAGTTTCCCGCTTCAGAGCCACCCGGAA
>CAJUIM010000054.1 GCA_910586275.1 uncultured Lachnospiraceae bacterium
AGGCAGTTCCGCTGCTGCCGGCCACTAAAAAAACTCGCGCACGGGCGTCCGCCTCTCAACACAACATTCAGGCTGAACTGTTACCTTTTATCCCTCTTTCTTTTATGCATGAGCCAAAGACGGAATCCGCAGTTTTTCCTCCTCCACTATCTGCAGTCCATCCCCCTTTATAAAGAACGTACAATCTTCTTCCCGGATTTCCGTCACTTCATATTCCTCCGCATCCATCGGCACAAATCCCAGCACAGCCTCCTGAATCTCCTCCCCAAACCATTCGATTGCCTGCCCCGCCTCTTTTATCTTCGTTGAAAATATATTGTGCAGGAACAAACATCCGTCTTTTACATCTGCAATCACAAAGGTATCTGTGGCCTTATGGAAATACACGCTTTCCTGCATGAATTTTGTCACATAGAACATAATAAGCCCGGGATTTCGGACAAGATCCAGCTTTCCATGGAATAAGTTCCGTTCTATGGCATCTTCCAGTCTTTCCCACGCGGCAGGATTGTCCATGACGACTTTTTCCAACTGACACCCACCCTTATTGGATACCTTCTTCCCATACTGATATTCTGCTGACCTCCGAAAACCGAACTTGGGATAGAAATCCAGCACACTGTCATTGGCGAAAAGATATATTCCGTCCGCCTTACCCTCCACATCCTTCTCTATCGCTCCTATAATTTCCCGGATCAGACCTTGCTTCCTATATTCCTTCTCCGTCATCACTGTCCCCAGCTGCAGAAAATGCAATATTTTGCCACCATATGAAAAATCAGTCTTATTCACCGATACATTGGCCACTACCTCCCCGTTCACGACCGCAGAATAAGGATTATAGCTATCTCCCCAAAATCCATTCCGATACCAATCCTCAAAATCCAGCCCAAAGGTCTTCCCTGCCAGCCTGTTGAAACTCAGCCTTACTGTTTCATTATTACGATAATCTTTGATCAACTCATACCTTTCCCGCATCCTTAACCTCCTATTTTGCGGATTCCCGGCGGCGGCCAGCTGCAGTTCATCCTACGGAACCGGGAAATGCTGCACATCTTCCGCCTCAAATCCATTGACTTTTTTCCTTACTGTCAAAATTATAACATATTCTGCCCCTAGCTGTCATTCACTTAAGCCGCAGCCGGCATCAGGAAGCCTGTTTTTTGCCCGAACCTTCGAAAAACGCAAGTGAATGACATTGCTGCCCTTGGAACGTGTTTGAAAATTGTTCCGTTCATGCCATCAAAAAAAACTTGCATTCTTCCTTAAAAAGCGTTTAAATAGTATTGAATATATTGAAAACAGAAACGAGGATTACACAACAATGAAAAATTTATCAATACCCAAAGGCTACCAATCCGCCCTAAACCTGCACGATACCCAGATCGGCATTAAAACCGTGAAAGATTTCTTTCAGAATCTGCTGGCAGAAAGGCTGAACCTGCTGCGGGTTTCCGCGCCCCTGTTTGTCACCCCCGGCTCCGGCCTGAACGACAACTTAAACGGCGTGGAACGCCCCGTTACCTTCGGCATCCGGGAACAGAACGAAGCGGAAGCGGAAATCGTCCACTCCCTTGCCAAGTGGAAACGCTTTGCACTAAAGAAATACGGTTTTTCCGTAGGAGAGGGGCTTTATACCGATATGAGCGCCATCCGCCGGGATGAGGAAACCGACAACATCCATTCCATCTATGTGGATCAGTGGGATTGGGAAAAAATCATCACGAAAGAAGACCGCACCCTTGACACCTTGAAAGACGTAGTACGCACGGTGTACAAAGTGCTGCGCAAAACCGAAAAATATTTGGCCATCCAGTATGATTACATAGAGGAAATCCTTCCTCATGACATTTTTTTCATTACCACCAGGGAACTGGAAGAAATGTTCCCCGAATACAGCCCGAAAGAGCGGGAATATTATATCAGCAAAGCAAAAGGCGCCGTCTGCATTATGCAGATTGGAGATTTACTGGAATCCGGCGAAAAACATGACGGCCGTGCGCCGGACTATGACGACTGGGCCTTAAATGCGGATATCGTAGTCTATTACCCGGTACTGGATATCGCATTGGAACTGTCCTCCATGGGCATCCGCGTAGACAAGGAAGCTTTGCTATCCCAATTAGAAAAAGCGGGCTGTCCGGAACGGGCAGAATTGCCGTTCCAGAAATCTATTATCAGCGAAGAACTCCCCTATACCATCGGAGGCGGCATCGGCCAGTCCCGTATCTGTATGTTTTTCCTGCGCAAAGCCCATATCGGCGAAGTACAATGTTCCCTCTGGCCGGAGAACATAATGGAAGAAGCGCGGGAAAAGGGAATTCAGTTACTGTAAGGCAGGGGTGCGTTTTCGCCCTGCGGCAGACACAGCGGCACTCAGACACGTTCTAAAGCGTGTCTGAAAATCCATTCCTTACACACGGAAATCAAAAGACTTTCTGTAGATTGCTTGCATATCGCCATCTGCAGAAAGCCTTTTCCGTTTTTAACGTCTTAAGTTATGCCATATCTCCCATTGCTCAGACAATACAGTTGTCCTTTTTCTCTTGCCATCCTTTCCCCAGTTTCCGGTAAAACAATACTGACATCACCGCCGCCACAGTCCATCCCACCGGCCAAGACAGCCAGATCCCGGCGGACCCAAACCTCCACGACAGCACAAATGCCAGAATTACACGCAGCACCAAATCCGTGAATGTAGAAGCCATAAACTGCTTCATGGCACCTGCTCCGCGCAGCACGCCGTCTGCAATCAGCTTCACGGAGATTACAAAGTAGAAAGGGGACACAATGCGCAGAAATATCTCACCCGTCTGCAATGCCACCGCACTCTCCTCCCCCATAAACAGCCTTACCATTCCGCCGCTGAATAGGAAAAATACCGTAAAAAAAACTATCACAATCACCAATGTCAGCCGGATGCCTGCACGGAACCCTTCCCGTACCCTGCCCTGCTTTCCGGCTCCCAGATTCTGCGCGGTAAAATTGGAAATCCCGTTCCCCAAAGTCGTAAAGCTGGTAATGGCAAACGTATTCAGCTTTACAGCCGCCGAATATCCTGCAATCACCGAAGAGCCATAACTGTTTACAAGCCCTTGGATGAAAATATTCCCTACCGAAATAAAACTTTGCTGTAAGATGGACGGAACGGCTATCTGGCTGATTCTGCCAAGCATTGCCCAAGAAAACAGGACAATCTCCCCTTCCGCCTCTACTCCGGCCAGTCTTTTTCTCATAGTAAGCAATGCAAAGACACAGGCAGCCCCCTGTGCCAAAAATGTGGCCCATGCCACGCCGGCCACACCCCAATGAAAAACAGCCACAAACAAATAATCCAACAGAATATTGCCAAGGGAAGACGCAATCAGAAAATACAAAGGCGTCTTGGAATCCCCTAAGGCTGAGAAAATCCCGGTGGCTACATTATATAAAAACAGGAAAAGAAAACCTCCGATATAGATTTCCAGATATAACGCCCCATCCGCAAAAATATTTTCCGGTGTACGTATCATAGCCATCAGCCCACCCGTGCCTGCCAGCCCCCCAGCTGTCAATACCAGCGACAGCACAAATGCCGTAATCAGCGTAGTATAAACCGCCGTTTTCATTTCCTTATATTTCTTCGCCCCAAACAGATTGGAAATCACTACCGAACAGCCAATGTTGCTCCCTACCGCTATGGCCATAAATATCATGGTCACAGGATACGAAGCCCCCACTGCCGCCAATGCGTCTTCTCCTGCAAACCGCCCCGCGATAATGCTGTCCGCAATATTATAAAACTGCTGGAAAACCACGCTGATAAACATAGGGATGGTAAATTGCCGCAATACCTTCCCCGGGACACCTTCCGTCAAATCCTTAACCAATTTTCCTCCTTCCCCTTTCCTTCCCTAATTACTGCTCCAGTCAACATCATATTTCTTTTCCAAGGATAAAGAAGTAATAGTTCCTTCGGTATCAAAAGACATAAAATACTTATAATCCAGCTGTTCTGCCGGTGAAAACCACATATTATTGTCGCCGGAAAAATCCGGAAATACCTCTCCGGCCTTTTCTCTGGTCATTTCCGAAAGCGGAACCCCATTGAACACAATCTTGGCCAGTTCCGCTTTCTCCTCACTGACCAGAGAGAATTCCAGCCTGGCAATCACGGCATCACCCATTCTGACGTTTTCCTCATCCGTAGCCATGGAGATATGCGCAAAGCTATGTTCCGTAAGCCAGACAGAGGCTCCCGAATAATATGAGTTTGCTTCCAGTTCTTCCTCCGGATCAACCTCGTACTCAATGATCTGTTTGTCTTCTGTCATTTCCGATACCGTAACTTTTAATCCCTTATCCAGCAGAGTCTGCACAGTAGTTTCCCCTATAATAATTTCACTGCCATCAATGCTGACCGGATATATTACCGCCTGCGCTTCCTTTGCCGCGTCCTCTCCTGCTTCACTTTTTGCACAGCCCATCATTGCCATTGCAAAAGCCAGCACCATACTTACCAACATCCAACTTTTCCACTGTTTCCTGTTCATCTTTTTTTCTCCTATCCTATCTTTTAGTAATAATAACGAATCCCCATTGCCATCATCGTATCACAAAAATACCGGTATTTCAATATTATTTACCAACCCATGGAAACCCATTTCCGGTTTTATGCCTGTGCCAATGTCTCCGATACATCATTGTGCAGATGATGAGAATGAATTTTCAAATACGCTTCAGTACCGACTTATGCGGCAGACGGCGCAGCTAAAGCTGCGCCGCCCGGCCAATTGCTTATGTAAATATATTACCTCAGACAGACATTAATACTTATGGTACGCCTCTGCTCCATCATAAACGGAACTCTGTGCAATAATATTCAGCATTCTCTTCGCACATGCCTGCAGATCGCCCAGCGTAATCGGGCATCTTACCTCCCCTTCCGCCGCGTCCACGGACTTAATGATTTCATCCACGTCCGCCTGACTGCCCGGCATGGTCAGGTCATTCCCTGCCTTGACACAGCCTGCCGCGCTGGAGCATCCGTATTTATACTCCATGTCGGGATTCAGTTCTATGCTGCCGGTGGTTCCCCAATCGGTCATGACAATCCCTTGGAATCCCCATTCTTCTCTGGCAATGGCCGTCAGCAGGTCATAGCTGTTAGCCGTATGGATGCCGTTGATCAAGTTATAAGAAGTCATAATGGACATAGGCTGGGAAGTTTCCACTGCAATCTCAAAACATTTTAAGTAAATTTCCCGGATTGCCCGCTCACTGATATGGGCATTCACATGCATCCGGTTATCCTCCTGATTGTTGAACGCGAAATGTTTAATGGTAGTACCTACCCCTTTATGCTTCTGCACCCCAAAAGTATCCGCTGCGGCACAACGTCCGGCAATCAGCGGGTCTTCCGAATAATATTCAAAATTCCGCCCGCACAGAGGGTTCCTGTGGATGTTCATGCCCGGAGCAAGCCAAAGTGTCACGCCCAGTTCTTCCATCTCTTCGCCCACGATATCTCCGGCTTCCTCTATGGCTTTCAAATCCCATGTCTGTGCCAGCAATGTAGCGATCGGGATTGCCGTACAATATTGATAATAAGTTACCGCTCCTTCCGGCAATTCCGGTTTTGCCCGGTTTCCGGAAAGAAGATCCATTTCGGCAAGGGAAGCAACCTCCGTCCCCGGAATCAGGTTTCCGTCCTTATCAACGGAAAAATGTTTGGAAAGCCGAAGTCCTGCAGGACCGTCTGCCAAAATCATATTCCGGACATTGCGGTCTTCAATCATTCTGGAAGTAGTATCTCCGGCTGCTCCCGGACAAGCCGCCGAAGCCGCACCGATAACGGAGTTTCCGCCCTCACCGCCTCTGGCTGTCCCTACGCACAGTTCTGCCATCTCTTCCACGGTCAGCTGACCTACCAGCTGATCCAATGTGGCCCGTCCTGCCCGTACATCATCCATTGTGATCTTATCCCCTTCCGTCCTTTCCAGAATGGGATTCTCACTCTGATATGTCACTTCCCGGCATGCAATGTCCGCTGTTTTCACGGAAATTCTGGGAGCGGCCTCTTTCTGTGCCTGTTCTTCTTCATATCCGTAAGGAACTTTGCCCTTTGCCGACATCTGCTCCAATTTGCAGTCTAAGGCAAAACGGTTGGAAAGTTTCTCCGTCACTGCTTCCCCTTCCAATTCAAGGACAGCCGCAACCGCAGTATTTCTGGAACTATTGCCCACCCGGATTACATAGCTGCCTTTTTCCAATACCCAAGAAGCCCTTTCTTCATCATAAGAAGCCATCTGCCTTACGGAAAAAGAAAGTTCCAGACATTCTTCCTCTCCCGGAGCCAGATTTTTTGTCTTCCCATATGCGGCCAATTCCTGATAAGGTTTCTCCATTTTTCCTTCCGGTGCGGAATAATAGATCTGCACGACTTCTTTTCCGGCATACTGATCCCCGATATTGGTTACCTTCACTTTCAGCGTCACTGTCTCCCCGTCTGCCTGCACGCTTTCCGTGTTCATGCGGAAATCGGTATAGGAAAGACCATACCCGAACGGATAAGCAGGAGCAACGTTAAAGGTATCAAAATACCGATATCCGACGAATATCCCTTCCTCATAATATTCATCATCCACATCACCGTTCATATGGCTGAATTTTCCGGCGCAAGGATAATCCTCATAATGCTTTGCCCAAGTCGTGGTCAGTTTACCGCTGGGCGTTTCTTTCCCTGTCAGCACGTCTGCCAATGCATAACCGCCGATATTGCCTGCCTGGCTCATCAGCAGGACGGCATCCGCCCCGGCCTCTTTGCGTAAAAATTCCGTATCGATTACGCTTCCCACATTCAGTATGACAATAACCTTGCGGAAATGATCCCGCAGTGTGCGGAGAGCTTCTTTTTCTTCGTCAAAAAGATCATATTCCCCGGCCACCGGCCTTCTGTCCTTTCCTTCTCCGGAGTTCCGTGACAATACGAAGAGAGCGGTATCTGCATCTGTCTTTTCGCATGCCTCCTTCACCGACGGAATGGCAGGTTCCTTGAACGGCGTTTCAAAAATGAAACGGATTGGCACCACCCCGTCTTGTTCCACTGCCTTTTTCATGGCTTCCCCATAAGCCGCCATTGCCTCGTCTACCATCTTGTCATAGCTATCCAGCCATTCTTTGGTCGTTATTTCAAAGCCTGCATCCTCCAGACCCTGCTCTACGTTCACTACGGATCTGCTGTTCACATCCCCGGATCCCGTGCCGCCCTTTACAGTCCGCCTGCCGCCGTTGCCAAATAAAGCAACCTTTCCCTCCGGTGCAAGAGGAAGCGCACCGTTGTTCTCCAACAGTACCATCCCTTGGGTAGCCACCTTTCTGGAACGCTCCATATTTCTCTTCTCCCGTTCACTGATCTCCGGGCTTGTAGACGCAAAAAATTTAGCCATATTTCCTCCTATTCCAGTTCCGCAGCAACCCATTCAAGTACCAAAAACCGGCAGAGCAAAAACTGCCCGCTCCGCTGCCAGTTTTTCTCTGGGCACTTTCTTGGGCTTCTGCTGTTTTTCCAGTTCCGCAGCAGCCCATTCAAGTACCAAAAACCGACAGTGCAAAAACTGCCCGCTCCGCTGCCAGTTTTTCTCCGGGCACTTTCTTGGGCTTCTGCTGTTTTATATTTTATTTAAAACTATTTCTCCATCCCTCATTTTGTTGCTTAGTGCTGTACGTCTTTCATCCTCTTTTCCATGTTCCTTGCATATACCGGTCCCATGCATTTTCCAAGAACAGGAATCAGCTCATGGTCAAAATTCTCGCGTATTGCAGTCTCCTTGCCGATTACTAACGTAAACTCTTTTTCCGGTGTACATGCCGGCCATTCCGGTACTTCCGGGTTCTGCGGATTTCCGGTCTTCGCAAACGCCATCACCGAATCAAAAATCAGCTTCTCCACACGCTCCGTAACCCCTGCTTCCTGCGTATAAGCTGCCAGTTCCGTATTGTGGAAGAAATAAGGAATGTCCGCACAATGCCATGGTGTCCGCCCGCCGTCGAAATTCATGTCCAGATTGAACAGATAAGCCCATGTACCGCCGCTGCATTTACTCCTAGCCTGAATATACGGAATCTCCGGTGTACGGAAAATGAAATCCATCGTCATAATATCTACCGGATTCCTTTCCGGATAAGCTTTCCGGAACAGATCGATCAGTTCCTTCGATTCCTCTTTTCCAACCTCTTCCTCTACATACCGTATGCCATCTTCCACAGTCATCTTAGTACGGTCATAAGGCGTAGGTGCAAAAGAACCGAATTCGCCGAACACACTGCCTACCATCAGCGGCACATGCTCCGTTTCCTTACGGAACCCATGCACGTTAGGATCGCCCTTATAGAATGCATTCGGAATTGGTGTCCCGCCAACATACTCTCCGGCTTTTTCCAAATCAGGCTTTACTTTATTGTAAGCCGCAGCCAAAGCATCATAAGGAACCGTCTCCAATCCTTTCACATCGTCCAGATGAAGTTCCTTCATAAGCGCATGTCCCAGCTTCTCCCCGTTGCCCTTGCTGTCCCCCAGCGTAGGGCCGATAACCCCGCTCATATTAATGCCCTTGGCATACAGCCCGTCTGCTGCCGGTGTCTGCAGTAAAGTAGTTACTTTCGCACCGCCGCCTGACTGTCCGAAAATAGTTACATTTTCCGGATCGCCGCCGAATTTCTCCACATTGTCATTCAGCCACTTCAAAGCTGCCACCAAATCGTCCGTACCGGCATTACCCGAATTTGCATACTCCTCCCCGAACGGAGACAGATCACAATAGCCAAGCACATTCAGCCTATGGTTTACAGACACTACCACTACCTGCCCCAGCTTGCACATATTTTCCCCTTCATAGGCAATCTGCTCAATGGACGAACCGGCAAAGAAACCGCCTCCGTGAAGCCATACCATTACCGGACGCTTCTCCCCGTCCAAGCCCGGAGACCAAATATTCAGGTTCAGACAATCCTCCCCCATTGCCCAATAACGATGAGGCACCATCAATTCACCCGGCCCCGGCATAGGCTGATCCAAAAGCGGGCACACATATCCATAGCTGATTGCTTGGAACACATCCTCCCACGGCTCTACCGGCTCGGGAGCATGAAATCTCTTTGCCTTCGCATAAGGGATTCCCTTAAATATGTACATATCATCATACATATACCCCCGAACCTTTCCTTTGCTCGTTTCCACAACCGCAGTTTCCTTGTCGTAAGCAAACTTTTTCTCCATTTTTCTACCTCCATTTTAATCCATGATTTAATATCTTCTTACCCTAATTATAAAAGAAAACACAAATTTTTCCTACGTTTACTTTTGCAACATACCAGTGCAGAATCTATGAAACAGAATTCACTGACCACAAGCATATTGCCGGTATCATCCAAAAAACTTCTTTAAATCACCTTGCGGTCCGCCAGTTCCCCATATCTCTCTTCCGACATCCCTAAAAATTCCGTAAGTATCTTATGGTTATCCTCCCCCAACGTGGGCGACGGTTTTCTGTCCACATTGGTTTTTGTCCCCATCAGTTTCACCGGATTTCCGTTCAGCACAATCTCCCCCATAACCGGATGAGTCGTATGGATCAGCATCTCCCTGTCCTTTGTAATATGCTCGTCACGGAAAATATCCGCCAAATCATAAATAGGTCCGGCCGGGATTCCCTCTTTCAGCAGAGTCTCCGTCACATCCTCCACTGACCTAGTCCCCGTCCATTCCTCAAAATACTCTTTCAGGATAAGATTGTTTTCTACCCTCAAAGGCACCGTCAGGAAACGTTCATCGTCAATCAGTTCCGGCTTTCCCATAATATTCCTGCAGAAATGCTCATATAGTTTCTGGTTGCCGCAGCCGATTACCACATAACCGTCTTTGGCCCGATAAGTGTCATAGGGAGCAATGGCCTCATAAGAGTTTCCCCTGCGTTCCGGCACTTTGCCCGATACGGAATAACGCTGCACCGCCTGCTCTAAACTGGCCACTACGCAGTCCGTCAGGGATATGTCCACCCTCTGCCCTTCCCCTGTCAGGTTCCGGGCATTCACCGCAGCCAAAACGCCGATTGACAGATTCAGGCCGCCCAGAATGTCCCCCATGGCATTCCCGGAACGGGTCGGCGGATTTCCTGCCTGGCCGGTGATGCTCATCAGCCCGCCCATTGCCTGAGCGATAATATCATACCCGGGTCTGGCATGATAACGGCCATAACTGCCGAAGCCGCTGACCGCGCCGTAAATCAGCTTGGGATTGACCTTCTTCAGTTCCTCATAGCCTAGTCCCATTCTGTCCATCACACCCGGCCTGAAATTCTCAATCAGAATATCCGCCTTCTTTACCAGTTCACGCAGTACCTCTTTCCCCGCTTCCTGTTTCATATCCAGCGTTATTCCGTATTTGTTGCGGTTCAGATTGGAATAATACAGGCTTTCCCCATTGATATATGGGGCATAGGATCTTGCATCATCCCCTTTTCCCGGCATCTCAATTTTAATTACGGTGGCCCCCAAATCTGCCAGCATTGCCCCGCAGAAAGGTCCGGCAATCACCCGGCATAAATCCAGTACCACCAAATTCTCCAATGCGGCATGCTCTGCCATTTTCAGCCCCCCTGTCATTTCACTTTCTACTTTATTTCCTCTTCCGGCACATCTATCTGCATCCGCAGAAAAGCGCTTCCCATGGACTTCCCGAGGCTGTCAAGCCGCAGCGAATGAGTCGCGCCGCCTCCCAGCGCATGCTTCATGACAAAATTGAATCCCTGCAGGGTAGGCACATCATAGCGTATGATTTCCCCCTGCACCATATCACCGAAATGCTCCTTTACCCGTTCTGCGGTCACTTCCCGGGCAATGATGCCATAATATTCCGGTTTTCTGGCAAATACACATACATTGCTGGTATCGCCTTTATCCCCGGATCTGCCATGGGCAATCTGATTCAGATATATTCGCATTTTCTTCCATACCTCCTCACTTCACCGTCAAAATGTGGCTTTCCAGATTTACGGCATCCCTCGGTATCAGACATGGCCAAAGCCCCAGCACTTCCTGCACTTTTGCCCTGCCGCCGAAAAAGCTTGCGCCCGGAGGGCCGTTAAGCTGCAGCGGCGCAATTTCCGGAACCAGTTTATAAGCCTCTTCTTTTGTCAATGTGCGGATTGCTATGCGCAGTACCACTTCATTTAAATCCTTCAGTTTCTCCGGATCCGTTTCTGCCACTCCAAGATGCAGTGCATTGACGCCAATGTAATCCACCCGAATTTCCTCTGCCGACAAATTCCTGCGTTTCAGTTTCTTCAGTATAATGTCCGCGGCATACTGTGCCTTCTCATATGCGTCCGGCCAAGCAAAACTCAGCATGCCGGCCACCTTATAACCGGCATGATATCCAAGGGAAAGTTTCAGCATCTCGGGCTTCTCCCTCCCTCGTATATTCCCCACCCGCACACGGTTTTCCCCGGCCTGTGTCAAAGTAGCCTGACTGATATCCACTGTCACGTCAGGGGTAAGATAGCAGGCAGGGTCGTGCACTTCATATAAAAACTGTTCTTTGCAGGACTGCTCACAGATTATGCCGCCGCAGTCAGGGGCTTTCGTAATGACAAACTCATTGTCCCCCACTTCCGCTATAGGAAATCCCAGTTCGTCCATCCTTGGCACGTCCCTCCACCCATAGTCGAAATTGCCCCCGGCACCTTGGCCTCCGCATTCCAGCAAATGCCCGGCCATAATTCCCCTGGCCAGATTATCCCAGTCATCCGCCGCCCAGCCCAGTTCATGCATACATGGCGCAAGGAACAAGGCAGAATCCGTGGAACGCCCGGTAATTACCATATCCGCTCCCTGCTTTAAGCAATCCAGCGTAGGTTCATGGCCGAAATAGACGTTGGCATTGAAAACTTTATCCTTAATGTCCCCGAAGTCACCGGCATCGTCCATATTGTCAAAGGTCACGCCCTCCTTTAACAGCTGCGGAATCCGTGCGGAAATCTCATCTCCGGTGACATAGCCGATTTTCATCCCTGCCAATCCCTGTTCCGAAGCCTGAGCCGCCAATGCTTCCACCAGCCCTTCAATGTTCATGCCTCCCGCATTGGTCAGCACCCGGATGTTCTTCTCATAGGCTTCCTTTCCGCATTCCTTCATCATGCCGATAAAGTCTCTGGCATATCCGGCCTTCGGATTCTTCAGCTTCTGCCTCGCCATAATGGACATTGTCAGTTCGGCCAGATAATCGCAGGCCATATAATTGATGTCGCTATGCCGGACCATATGGACAGCGGCATCGTTACTGTCTCCCCAGAAGCCCTGCCCGCCTCCAATCTTTACTTTTCCCATAGCAGCCTCCTTGCTTTTTTCCGGGATTTCACCCTTCCGGAAAAAGGTTTAACGTTTTAGTTCTGTGTTTATGATACCGTTCCCTCTATCTTTTGTCAATCTTGTGACTTAACCTATATACTATCCGAAGATATCTTTTTCCTTGGAAAATGGGATTCCTTTCCGTTTCTTTTCCATATTTCCTTGACCAACTGATGATTTCATTGTAGCATAGAATTGTATAGTTATAATATTCAGCAAACTCAATCGTTAAAATATGGAAGTAGTTTTCATTCTATTTCCGTGAATAATGTATTATTTTTTCCCTTTTTAGGGAACGTTCCCTCTATGACCCATACTACTACTTTCAGGAGCATCCAAATGGTCACAATAAAAGAAATCGCCCGGGAGGCAAATGTTTCTCCTACTACCGTTTCCCTTATATTAAACAACAAATCCAAAGAACGGAAAATCTCCGCCCAAACGGAACAGCGTGTGATGCAGATTGCAAAGCGCATGGGCTATCTCCCAAACCTGCAGGCCGTCAGCCTGAAAAAGGCCACCGGCCAATTTTCCTACCGGATTATTATCTTCTGGGTGGCTGACTCAAGGGCACAGACAATGATGCGTTTCTTCCGCAGCATTGAAGCGACCATCGAAGAAGAAAAGCTGCCTTTTGAAGTGTTGCTTCAGTCCTATAAGGCCGGTTCCCTTCAGCTTGCCTTGAAAAACGAACTTATTTTAAGCTGCCACGGAATCATTGTCTGCAATGCGGCGGAAAGCGACTTGGAATTTCTCGAAAGCAATTGCTTTCAACGGCCGGTCATCCTCTATAACCGATATTCCAAGAAATATTCCAGCGTAGTTATGGATGACCGCTCCATCGGTACGATACCGGCAGAAGTCTTTGCCTCCCACGGCCGGAAGAAACCGGCAGTCATCACTACTCTCCCTACGTTCAACGGCATGAACATACGGCAGAACCTGTTTGCCTATACCTGCCTTTCCCGGAGCATGGAAGAACCCCTTGTATACTGCTCGGATCCCTGCGCCAAAGGCGGTTATGAAACCACTCTCCGGCTGTTGGAAGAGCATCCCGGAACGGACTGCATCTTATATATGCGGGAAGAACTGGCTTTAGGTGCACTGCGGGCATTTGCGGAAAAAAACATCCGTTTTCCCGGCAGCAAGGAGTTTATCGCCATCGGCGACTCTGCTCTGGAAATCAGTGAGATCAGCTATCCCTCCCTTTCTACGGTGCATTTGCCCCTCGAAAAGGTAGCCGCTGAATGTACCCGGCTGATAAGCCATCAGCTTCATGCCTTTGACTGCGAAGTTACTTCCACGGTAGTTCCCGTCACTTATATTCCCCGGGAAAGCTGCCCGAATTGACTTATTGACATCCTCCCTGCCGGGATCCGCTTAGATATGCCTCTACCCTTTTTAATACATTGCCCCCACATACAAAAACTATCGGAAAGATATTCTCTTTCCGATAGTTTTTCTGTTTCTATATGATTTCATCTGCAGACTTCTTTTTTACACTGCTGCAATGTGTTCCGTTCTTACTGAACCTTCGTTGCCAAGAATTCCGTCATCATTGCATTTGTCTCCTCCAAGCCATTTGCCTGAAGTTCTGCTATCATGGCATCCCAGTTTGCATCAAAGGAAGATTCCGGTTCCGTTACGCACTTAACCAAGCAAGGGAATGCAATTTCATCCAAGATAGAAACGTTGTTGCTGAGTTCCTGAGGAATTGCATAAGCCCAAAGCGGGGAATAAACCGGTGTCTCAAATTCATCGGGCTGAGGGAAGATGTCAATTAACAATTCTGCATTCCATGCCTGACAAGCTTCCTTTTCTATCTCATTGTATTCCGCAATTATGGACTCTTTGCTGGTAGGAGTCATGTAATCACCGTTGGAATCCAGCACGCCGTCTCCGTAAATCGGGAATCCTACATAATTGCCGATACCTGTTGTCTTACCATAGTCGGGATCTGTCTTGGACTTCGTGATTTCTTCTTCTGTACGGTAACGTTTTCCGTTCTCGTCTACAAAGTAATGTGTTCCTTCAATACCCCATCTGTAAAGGATTGCCCCTTCTTCCGAGCAAAGGTAATCTAAGAACTTAATAGCGCGTACCGGATCTTCACAGCTCTTGGTAATGCCTAAGCCGTATCCAACCTGCAAGCCCTGATACATCAATGTAGGAGCTTTCTTGCTGGGATCCATTACTACCGGAAGGCCGCAGTAAGTCTTATCCATCTTTCCTTCTGCCTTCAGAGCGGATTCTGCCTGCATATAATGCCAGTTTGCATCCGTAATGGCTACTACACGACCGCTGGAAAGCTTTGCAATATAGTCGTCGTCTGTCTGTGTCGCAAAGTTCTGATCCAAGATACCTTCATCGTACATCCGGCTCAGCCATCTGAAATATTCTTTCTCGGCATCGCTGGTATGTTTATAAGTACAGTTATAGTTCTCGTCAATCAGCCACTGGCCATTATCCGGTGCCGCATCCGCAATGAATCCGGCAGGATTTCCTAACGTAATCATCCAGTGCCAATCGGAAGCGCTCATGGAAATACCGATTGTATCCAGCCCGTCCTCTGTCTTAGGATGTGCTTCCAAGTATTTCTTTATCATTGCTTCATATTCTTCCAAAGTGGTGGGATATTCATAATTGTTCTCTTTCAGTACCGCATACTGAATCTGGCATGTTCCGCCTGTGCTGAATATTGTGCCGCGTACGCCCATATAGGAAAGCTGATATATGCCGTCATCTTCAGCGCCCCATTTCAGCTTCTCAAATTCATCGCCGTACATCTTTTTGATATTGGGGCCGTACTGCTCAATCAGATCCCTCATATCAATCAAAGCACCTGCTTCATACAAGTTTGTTACGGCTGCTTTTGAATAAATCATATCCGGATATTCATCGTTTGCAATCATCAATGCCACATCTTCGCTGGCATCACCGGTACTGGATACCGGATATGTAATTTCCAGCGTCACGCCGGTAGCTTCCGTAATGGCAGCGCCTACCGCAGTCTCGCTCCAGTTGCCGTTCTTACCGTCCGCATTGTAATACTCAAACGTAATCGGGGACATATCCACTTCCTCGGAACTGCCTTCTGTCCCAGTGCTTCCGTCTGCCGATGCACTGCTGCCATCCGTAGCTGCGCCGTCGGAACCGCCGCCGCAGCCGGCTAACATTCCGGTAACCATCGCTCCGGCCATCAGCATAGCCAAAATTCTCTTCTTCATTTTTAAATCCTCCTTAATATTTTTATTTTATAACTCTCACATAATAATACGGTATTCCCCTTCCGGAAGCAGGCTTCTGACCTCCCGCCCCAAAGAGCCTCCCTTACTCAGTCTTTCACGGAACCTAATGTCATGCCTCCTACAAAATACTTCTGTACGAAAGGATATACGACAATAATCGGGACTGTTGCCACCACTGTAACGGCCATACGGATTGCCATAGGCGTAACGGCCTGCGTTGCATTTGAGGTTGAATGGGTATCCAGCTGCATGGTAGCCTGAGACATAATCTCATACAGCTTATACTGCAGCGTAGGCAGCTTTTTCGCATACAGGTAAGTATCCATGAAGGAGTTCCACTGACCTACCGCATAGTACAAAGCTATCGTCGCAATAACCGGCGTACAAAGAGGCATAATCACTTTGTACCATATCTGGAAATCATTGGCACCGTCCAGCTGAGCCGCTTCCTGCAGCGCACCGGGCAGGCCGTCGATAAAGGAACGCACCAAAATCATATTGTATACCCAAATCAGCCCGGGGATGATGTATACCAAGAAATTATTCCCAAGGTGAAGGGTACGGACAATCAGCAAATACTCGGGAATCAATCCGCCGCCCACATACATGGTAACAACGAAAAGCAGCGTGAAAAACTTATGGAATACAAAATCCCGGCGGCTTAACGTATATGCCAGCATAGTCGTGCAGAGAACTCCGGCCAGTGTGCCAAGTACCGTCTTTGCAATGGAGACAAACAGCGGCTGAAGAATCCCCCCTTCTTCAAACACATATTTATAGTTTGTCAGAGTGAACTTACGCGGAATAATAAAATTTATGTTCTTCAGAGTATCCGTGGCATCGTTCAGGGAAATTGCGAGTACGTTCAAAAACGGGTATAAGGTAATTACCAGGATAAAAACAAAAACTACAACCAAAAAATAATCGAACCAAGTTTTATGTAAATTTTTCATCTCGCCACCTCACTCTATACCAACTTGTCTTCGCCGACCATGCTGGCAATCTTATTGGCAATGAGCAGAAGCACTATGCCAACCACTGACTGGAACACGCCGAGCGCAGTACCAAGGCCGTAATCGCTGCTCTTAATACCTCTCATATACGAGAACCATGAAAGTACCATTGTATGATCCTGCACAAGCGCATTGCTCAGCAGCATCTGCCTTTCCATACCTACATTCAGCGCGCCGCCGATGCTCATAATCAGCAGAACGACAATCGTAGGACGGATGCCCGGCAGCGTGATGTGCCATATTTTCTGGAAACGGTTCGCTCCGTCAATCTGCGCCGCTTCATAAAGTCCGGGGTCTATGCCCGCCATGGAAGAAAGATAGATGATCGCGCTCCACCCCATCTCTTTCCAACATTCTATAAGAACAATAACCAGCCAGATCAAAGGCGAGTTCGTACTCATCAGATGCAGATTCGTCCCTACCAAGGAATCAATGACACCCCCGTCATTGAAGATATTCTTCGCAATGCTGGCGATGATAACCCAAGATACAAAGTGGGGCAGATAAGAAACTGTCTGTGTCACTTTCTTGAACCCGGAAAATACCAGTTCATTGAGCAGCACCGCAAAAGCAATCGCTACCACCGTGCCGACCGCAATCTGCAGAATGCTGATGCCGATAGTGTTGATCATCGTCTGCTGGAACAATCTGTCTTCAAAAGCTTTCGTGAAATTCGCAAATCCGACAAACGGCCTTTCCCAGATCGGTATAGCAAAGGTAGCCGGCTTCACCTCCTGAAATGCCATCGTCCACCCCCACAGTGGAATATACTTGAAAATCACGAGCCAGATAACAAACGGCAGTGACATCATTAACAGATATCGCTGCTTCCATAGCAGCTCCAATGTAATCCGCTGCTTCTTTTCGACTCTTTTTGCCCCTTTACCGGCCATACTTTTACCTCCTTCTCCTCTTTCTTTTTTCCTCTTTTTTTCACGCTTAAACGTGCTTTTTTCTTATTATAACAGCAACTCAAACGTTTTACAGTTGTTTAAATTATCCATTTTGGCTGTCATTAATTAACTTCTTTCTTTCGCCGGTTTGGATTTCCTGAATTTTTCACTATCTCTTTTTTCCGCCCTTATGTATAATTAAAACCGAACTGAAAATACTAATCGGAAGGGATATGATAGCCAATGGACCGAGAGCATGTTTACAAATATCTCCGCACGGAATCCGCCAGAGAAAAATACATGGATGTACATCTAAGACACCTTACTTCCCCCCAGAAAAATCCCGGCGATCTTTTCACCCTTCTTACCAAACTGCCTGTGGACTGCGATTCCCGGAACGTTCCTTTACTCACTTGGAACCATATACTGAATATTATGCGGGATGCTTATGGGATTGTTCCCGGAACGGAACATAATATTGTTCTTCTGAAACAGCCCCGTATGGAAATACCGGTACACACCCATACTTATTTTGAACTTATTTATGTTTTGTCCGGCACAAGCGTTCACTATATTAATCAAAATGCCGAAACATTTTCCGAAGGTGATTTCTGTATCCTCCCCCCTCCTGTCAGACACTCCCAGATCAGCTGCCCGGACGGGCTGGCCGTCAAAATACTTGTCCACCCATCTGCCTTTACCGACATCTGTACCGGGCTGCTGAAAGGACAGGACATGCTGAGCCATTTCCTGTTAGACAGCATCTATAATAAGAACAGCGAGCAATATCTTCTCTTCCGGACAGACCGGAATACCGATATCCGGGACCGGATTCTAGATATGTTCGAAGAAATGCTCTCTGCCGATGTATTTACGGATCGTATCATAACCGGGATGCTGATGACTCTGTTGGTAAAGCTTTCCAGGAGCTGGCAGGCCGCCATGGAATCCGCCCCTGTAAAGAATGTGGACCATGAGATTCTCACCTTCCTGCAGGAGCGTTATTCCACAATCACGCTGGAAGAACTGGCGGAACACCTTCATTACACCGTACCCTATTGTTCACGATATATTAAAAAGCTGTTTGGATGTACCTTTTCCCAGCTTCTGAATCAAATCCGGTTCCAGAATGCCGACCTGTTATTAAAAAATTCGGGCCTCACCGTCAACCAGATCAGCAAAATGCTGGGGTATGAAAATCCGGAGAACTTTATGCGGGCATTTAAGAAAAAATATCATATGACGCCTTCGCAATACCGGGATTTTCATTCATCGGAAGAAGAATGCCGCTGCGGAAAAGAAGATGTGCCGCCGATGCTTTAGAACGTGTTTGAAAATTCATTACCGACATATACAGAAACGGCATAGCCCGCAGGCTATGCCGTTTCTGTATATTCTTCTTTATTTATGCCTTTCCTCATTTGCGCTTTTCATCATCTGTCTTTTTCTTAATTGACCCCTTTCCTCATCTGTGCTTTCCCTTATTTGCGTCTTTCATCATCTGTGCTTTTCTTTCATTTATGCTTTTCTTTCATTTATGCTTTTCTTTCATTTATGCTTTTCTTTCATTTATGCTTTTCTCGCCATCTTGCTTTCCGCAATTTATGCTTTTCCTTCTTCCTTTTCTTCCTCTTCTTTCTCCCTTGCCGCTTTCATGGCATTGAATTTCGCTTCCATAGACTCTGTCAATGTAAGCCGTGCCTCCTGAATCTCCAAACCGCCTTGGCCGAAGTAGAATTTTAAGAAGGTTGTGTTATGGAAGGACGGATTTATCTGCACTTCCTCAGTCCTCCACTCCTTGTCTTCCCCAGTGAGTGAAATCGTCTTCAGTATCTGCTTATCCTGCGAAACCGTGAGCGGAACCTGTGCCAAGCTTCCCTGCCCGGATACCCTGCATGTCAGATCCAGCCGGTAAAAGCCTCTTTCTTTCACGTTCAGTTCAAAAGTCACTGTGCTGCCTTTTCCTGTAGGTATTTGCTCCACGGGAAGGCTGCTGTTCTCCTGACCCACGGAAAAACGTATCAATTCACCGAAGGATTCCATTTCCTGAGCGGCTATCTGTGCCAGCTGCTTATCCAGTTCGCTCTCCCTGCCCATCATCCGCTGGTAAGCAGGCGTCCGCAGCAGATATCTGCAGATGTTTGCCGCGCTGCGCACATATTCGGCTCTTGTGACGGTTCCTTTTTGCAAGCTTTCCATAGAATTGTCGTTCTGGGAATTCTCGCCGGCATTGGCCGTTACCATGAACAGGTCATTCTGGGCACGCACCATAGCCGCGGTATTTTCCGCTTTTCCTGCCGAACCCTCGTCATTGCCTTTTGCCCACCAGTCGGTCATGACAATGCCGTCATACTCCCACTCTCCGCGCAGAACGGTAGTCAGCATATCATAGTTGCTGGCAGACCAGAATCCGTTAATCGGATTATAGGAGGTCATTATGGAATAAGCGCCGCCTTCTTCCACTGCAATCTCAAAACCTTTCAGATAAATTTCACGCAATGCACGCTCCGATACTACCGCCTCTACGGTATGGCGGTTAAATTCCTGACTGTTGCAGGCGAAATGCTTTATCGTGCCGGTGACTCCGTAACGTCCCATGGCTCTCAGCTGAGCGGCAGCCATTCTTCCTGTTACAAAAGGATCTTCGCTGAAATACTCAAAATTACGCCCGTTCAGCGGATTCCTATGTACATTGATGCCGGGTCCTAACAGAGTATCCACTTTGTTCTTGCGCAGTTCCAAACCTTCCCATTCGAACAGTTCCTCCGACAGCGCTTCGTTGAATGTGCTGCCCAGACACGCTCCGTTGGGCATGGCAAATGCAATGCTTCCGCAGTCCATCCGTATGCCGCTTGGTCCGTCCGCGCAGCAGGCCACAGGGATGCCGTAATTCTGCAAGTTTTCCGTCACGCCGCCGAACGCCCCTGCAGTACCCGGCGTTACTTTCGGAGAACACATCCCTTCTCCCCTTACCATACAGCACAGGTCTTCGTCCGACAGCTGGGCAAGGAATGTCTCCATAGATACTTTGCCCTCTTCCACATCCGACAGCCGGTACCCCTTGTCCCCGGTATAGGGGATGCACTCAGGGATTCTGGCAGCACGCCTTTCTGTCTGACTCTTTGTGCAAAGCGGGGCAGCTTCGTAGCTTATCTGATATTCTCCCTCCGCTTTCGCTTCCGGCTTCATTCTCTCGAAAGCCGTTACCGGCGCACAAGCCTCTTCTGCTTTTTTCATAACTACCGTTTCTGCCAAGGTAAGGCTGCCTGCGGGAGCCGCGCTCCTTACATCCGTCCCTACATAAAAAACATATTCCCCGGCTTCCAGTACCCAGCAGGATTTATTTCCCGTCAGGCCGCCGTCATCATAGGATGCCAGCCTATGCTGCGGAACGGACAGCTGCAGCGTCTGCGCCTCACCGGGTGCCAGTTCTTTTGTCTTGGCAAATCCGCACAGGCTCCGTGCCGGTTTCCCAAGCATGCCCTGCGGTGCCTGACAGTAGACCTGCACCACCTCTTTCCCGGCTGTTTCCCCTGTATTTGTCACTTTTACGGAAAAGACAGCTTCGGCATCCTGCTGCCCTTCTTCCCACGCTTTCGTCATCTCCGCTTCTACGGCAAATGTGGTATAAGAAAGCCCGAAGCCGAAAGGATAAAGTACTTTATCTTTCGCAAAAGTCTCAAAATAACGATATCCCACATAAATATCTTCCTGATAAAGATTTCTTTTCTCATTCCCGTGATTGCAGGTGGAAGGATAATCCGTGATATCCCGTGCAATGGTATCCGTCAGTTTCCCGGACGGGGATACTTTGCCCTCCAATACATCCAGCACTCCGTTTCCGCCTTCCTGCCCGCCTTGCCATACATACAATACGGCAGCCGGCCGATAAGCCTCCGCCCACTTCATGTCAATAATATTTCCCACATTCAGAAGCACTACCGTACGTTCAAAAGTCCCGCAGACCAAACGCAGCATCTCTTCCTCCGCCTCCGTCAGCAGATAACTGCCGGCCTCCGCCTTATTGTCCTGATCCTCCCCGGCAGTCCGGGCAATAATGACTACTGCGGTTTCGGACTCTTCCCTGATGCCGGCAACCAATTCCTCCGTCAAGGGCATTTCCTTCTGAAACCATGGTTCCCCTGCCCAGCCTGCGCCGCCGTCGAAGGGATTATCTTTCAGCCATTCCTCATATACCGCCTTCAGTTTTTCGTTCAGGACAAAACTGCTCTCTTCCAATGCTTCCCGGATACCGGTCACATAACTTGTATTGACCAATCCGCCGGAACCGGTGCCGCTCTTGTAATAGTTGAACTGTCCCCTGCCAAACAGGGCTATTTTCTCCCCTTCCTTCAAAGGCAGCACACGGCCCTCGTTGCGCAGCATGACAATTCCTTCCGCCACCACTGCCCTTGCCGTTTCGGCATATTGCCCCACATTAAAAATCTTCTGTCCCATTTCCTTCTCCCTTCCTTTGTCTTCCTATCTCTCTGTTTTATATATCGTAACAGTCTTAATGCTTTCACTGTTAACGTCCACTACTATTATATATGATTCGGACGTAATAACGCAATCTGTACATCCCCGGACATAAGCTATCATTTATTAACCTGTTGCTGTCTGCTCCCGATATCATAAAATATCTTCCCTGTCCGCACTGCCCAAAAACTCCCGTACCGCCGGACCATGGATTTGGCTGCCGGAGCCATTTGCTTTCTGTTCCGTCACAAAAGATAAGACCCTTTCAGTATAGCAGAACGGAAGCAGTTTGGAAAGATATATGTGGCATAAAGCCAGCAATTCTCGTAACAGTTCAGCCTGAATGTAATGTTGGGAGGCGGACGCCCGTGCGCGAATTTTTTTAGTGGCCGGCAGCAGCGGAACTGCCTGTCCCGGTTTTCCGTGCACTTT
>CAJUIM010000055.1 GCA_910586275.1 uncultured Lachnospiraceae bacterium
ATTCGGACACGCTTTCGCTCTGCGGCAAACGCAGCGGTACTAAGGCACTAAAATCAGTGCCTTAGTACCGCTGCGTTTTTCGAAGGTCCGAGTTAAAAACATCGTTCCTGACGCTGGCTGTGGCTTAAGTTAATGACATTGTCTAGAGTCGGCGTTTTTCGAAGGCCTGAAACAAAGATACGGTTTCCGGGGTGGGCGGCAGTCTGACGGAATGGCATGGGGGGATTTATCCGGCCCTTCTTTCACGATGCCTGTGTTTGGGTACATAGACATACAGATGATTTTCAATTAGTTCCAGTTTCCGTTTATGCCCGCGGAACAATGCAGAAAACTTGTTGTAGAACCAAAAAGAGTAAACAAGAAGATTATTGGCTTTTCCGATTTTCTGCTTGGTTGTATGCAGGTAGCGTCTGCCGTCGGCATGGATGGCAACATCGGAACGGATGGCATGGATAAGATCCGTTTCGCATTGAATGTCGGCATCGATCATAGTATAGCCGAATCCCGTGCAGTTTTCCCGGTGGGAGTCACTTCCTCCGGTGCCGGGCTTGTCAAACTGTTTTGCCAGTTCTGCGGCCGCATGGTTGGACTCCGGCGACTCACAGGCATTGTAAGTTTCGATAAAATCAAAGCGGGATATGAGAGTTCTCGTTTTTTTGCCCCGTCTTGTGTTCATCAGGCTCAGATATTTCTCCCCGCAGGGATGTGCCGGACCTAATATGCCTCCGTAATGGTGGACAATATCAATGAGCAGACTGACAGGCAGTCCCCTTAATTCCAAAATGGGCAGTTTCACGCCGGTAGGCATGACTATAATAATATGTCCGGCATCGATAGTATCATACTCGATGCCTTTTAATACGACAAAGTCCTGAAATTCTTTGCCCTTTATATGTTTTTCATAATAACGGTATGCCTTGTAGGAATTATGGTCGGTGATGAGCATGCCCTGATAGCCTTTTTCCTGTAATGCCCGGATGTTGTCGCGTATGCTGATTTTTCCGTCCAGTGAACCTTCTTTTGTATGGCAATGCATATCGAATTTCAATTTTAACCTCTTTCCTCATTCCCGCATAAGCCGGGACGGTAAATGCCGGCCATGACGGGGGATGAATGATTGTCTTTGTGTACATGGTGTCACATGCCAATCTCTATTTTAAACTTTTCAGACAAAATGTAAAGATTTTTTGGTTAGAAATATTTGTAAATGTGGGGTGGAATACTTAAAACCGTTCCCTGCATTTCTCTTCACAGTATTTGCAGCGGTATATTTCCTTTTTTTCGTCTGCAAGGACAAAAATATGGGGCAGTTCCTGCTCGATGGAAGTGATGCAGCGGGGATTTCTGCATTTGATGACACCGCGGATTTCTTTAGGAAGGGTTAACTCCTTCTTGTCTACAATTTTTCCGTCTTTGATTACATTGACCGTAATATTGTGGTCAATGAAAGCCAGGACATCCAGACTGAGAGTGTTGATGTCACATTCTACTTTTAAAATGTCTTTTTTGCCCATTTTGTTGCTGCGGGCATTTTTGATAATGGCTACCGTGCAGTCCAGTTTGTCCAGTTTTAGGTGATGATAGATGGAAAGGCTTTTGCCGGCCGCGATATGATCAAGGACGAAGCCTTCTTCAATTTTTCCTACATTTAACATGGTTATTCTCCTTTTTCGGTTTATGGGATGGTTTCTTTGCAGGAAGCCGGTCAGACACTGATTTCCAAAAGGGAGAGGATCAATGCCATACGGACATATACGCCGTATTGTACCTGCCGGAAATAAGCGGCACGGGGATCGTCGTCCACTTCCACGGAGATTTCGTTGACACGGGGAAGCGGATGGAGAATCAGCATGTCATTTTTGGCAAGTTTCATTTTCTCTTTGTTAAGGATATAGAAATCTTTTAGGCGGACATAGTCTTCTTCGTTGAAGAAACGCTCTTTCTGTACCCTTGTCATATATAGGAAGTCCAGACGGGGCATGATTTCCTCCAGCCGTATGACTTCTTCGTAGGGAATGTGTTTTTCTTTCAGCATATCGGTAATATAATCGGGCACCTTCAGTTCTTCCGGAGAGATGAAAATAAACCGGATACCCTCATAACGCACCAGAGCGTTGATTAAGGAATGGACGGTTCTGCCGAATTTCAGGTCGCCGCACAGACCGATGGTAAAGTTGCCGAGGCTGCCTTTTAAGGAACGGATGGTCAGCAGGTCGGTGAGGGTCTGGGTGGGGTGCTGATGGCCGCCGTCTCCGGCATTGATGACAGGGATGGCGGAACGGCTGGCCGCTACCATGGGTGCGCCTTCTTTCGGATGTCTCATGGCGCATATATCGGCAAAGCAGGAAATGACGCGTATGGTGTCGGATACGCTTTCGCCTTTTGAGGCGGAAGAGGAGCCGGCATCGGAAAAGCCGATGACGCTGCCGCCCAAGTTCAGCATGGCGGATTCAAAACTCAGTCTTGTCCGCGTGCTTGGCTCGTAGAAGCAGGTAGCCAGTTTTTTGCCGCTGCATGCATGGGCATATTTGTCCATGTTGTTTTCTATGTCATTTGCAAGGTCGAAGAGCTGTTCCAGTTCTTCGACGGTAAAATCCAGAGGACTCATCAGGTGTCGCATGTTTTTTGTTCCTTTCTGTTCTGTTATGATGTTTTTCAGCCCAAAGAAAATCGAAGAGAAGTGTTTCCCTTCGATTTGGAAAGAGCCGTCGGCGGAGAGCCGCCGCGGCATTGGTTACATATAAGTCAGCAGGTCTGTGACTGCTTTGCGTTTCAGGGCAGCAGGTTCCTCGTCAGGATATCCGATGGGAATCAATGCAACGACTTCCCTGTCTTCCGGGACACCAAGGAGTTCGCCGGCCTTCCGATCGTCAAAAATTCCTTCAATTACGCTGCCGATGCCATGTTCGTAAGCGGCAAGGCAAAATGTCTGGGATGCAATGCCTGCATCGAACATCTGCCAAGAATCGCCTCTATGGGTAGAGAAAGATCCGTCACGTTCGAAGCCGCATCTGTTTTTTATGACGGTAACTACAATCAGCATGGGTGCGCCTTTGATGATGGCTCCGTTATTGGGGTAATCGGAAGTGCATTCATCGGCAATCTTGTCTTTCATAGCACCC
Source organism: uncultured Lachnospiraceae bacterium (assembly GCA_910586275.1). Lineage (GTDB taxonomy): Bacteria > Bacillota > Clostridia > Lachnospirales > Lachnospiraceae > Kineothrix. The sequence goes on from CAJUIM010000055.1 coordinate 3,123, forward strand.
TCTACAGCGATGTAGCGGACAATCTGTGTATGCTTCCAGCTGGGAACGTGGGAAACCGTCTCCACAATTTCCTCAAGCAGTGCATGGTCAATGGGCTGGTTGGTGAATTTGCGGATGCTTCTGCGTCCTTTGATACATTCTTTTGCAGTCATTGGGTACCTCCTTTTTCTATCGTGCAATATGTTTTTTATATGATACCATATTGAGGGGTGGCTTTCAATCGGGAAACTCAGAAAATAAAAAATATATTTTGCAATGCCGGCAGATATCGGATATGATAATATGATAAGAGACTAAGGAGGGATGAAAATGGAATATGTGGAAAGAAAGAGACTGTTGTTTTTCGGCCTGCCGTGGACGTTTACCAAATATACGGTGATGGAAGAAGACGTGATGATAAACAGCGGATTCCTGAAAACGTATGAGAACGATTGCTATATGTATAAAATTCAGGATGTGGAACTGCAGATATCGTTGGCGGAGCGGATCTTCGGATTGGGGACTGTCGTGTGCTATACCGGTGATACCACCCATTCCAGGCTGGAATTGGTTCATATCCGCCGGGCAAAGGAAATCAAGGATTATATTCTGAAAGCATCGGAGGAGGCACGCAGGAAGCGGCGGACGCTGAATACGCTGGATATCGGGACGGAGGGGGAATAGCGGCAGGGGCAGGTGCCCATACCGGGCAAAGACCGCGTGCCGCAAGTGATTATTTTATGGAGTCATCGGTTTCCCGTATCAGCCGTTCAAAGAGCAGGCCGGCAAAGAGCCAGCAGGGTAGGTAGTCCAGCCGGATGATTTCTTTAATATGCCATTTGGAATGTTTATAGTTCCATGGGCACAGATCCCGGCGTGCCAGAAGGGAACCGGTGGCAAATTCACCTGCAAAAATAAAAACGGCATAGACCAGCCCTCTTACAAGGAAATGCTGTCTGCGCATAAGCCTGCATAAGGGGGCAAGGAATGAGGCCATGCCGTATATGGGGAACATCCAGACAGAGGTGTTCCCGGTCAGTTTGAATTCCCTCCGGCGGAAAGAATTTAAAGCGGTAAATGAAATTTCAAGGCACCAGCCAAGGATGCCGCAATGGATAAAGTTATGGACTAATTTTCTCATAATATCAGGGTTACCGTTTCCTTGGAAAATATGCAGGGATTCATGGAAAAGAGGAGATTTGTGACGCACATCTGCCGGAAAGCAATTTTCAAACATGTCAGTACACTGGGTATTTCAGAATGGGACAGGAGGAGAAAAAATATGTTGTGCATAAAAAATGGGATGATACATGATGCCGTCCGCAGGGAAGCGTTCCGGGCGGATATCTTGGTGGAGAACGGGAAAATCGCCGCAATCGGGGAAGCGTTGGAACTGCCGGAAGGTACCGGGACGGTTGATGCGGAAGGGCTGCATGTATATCCGGGATTTGTGGAAGCCCATGGGCATATCGGCCTGGACGGTTACGGCATCGGATATGAGGGCATAGACTATAACGAAGTGAATGACATTATCAGCCCGCAGATGAGGGGAATTGACGGTGTGAAGCCCTTTGACCCGGCTTTTCCTAAAGCGGCGGCGGCAGGCGTAACCTCCGTCTGCGTGGGGCCGGGAAGCGCAAATGTGCTGGGAGGCACTTTTGCAGTCATAAAGACTATGGGAAAGCGCGTGGAAGACATGGTGGTACGGGATGCCGTAGCCATGAAATGTGCATTCGGGGAGAACCCCAAAAGGGTGTACCGGGAGAAGAAAGATTCCAGCCGCATGACTACTGCCGCGCTGTTAAGGGAAACTTTGTTTAAAGCCAAGGAATATATGGAGAAAAAGGAAGCGGCAGAGGGAGATATTTTCAAGAAACCTGCCTTTGACATAAAGCTGGAATCCTTGATTCCGGTGCTGAAACGGGAAATGCCGCTGAAAGCCCATGCCCATGCCACGGAGGATATTTTTACGGCATTGCGCATTGCCAAGGAATTCCATCTGAAAATTACGCTGGAGCATGTGACGGAGGGACATTTGATTGTGGAGGAACTGGCAAAAGAAAATGTGCCTTTGGCGGTAGGCCCGACCTTTACCAGCGCGACTAAATTCGAACTGCGCAATAAAAGCTGGACGACACCGGGCCTGCTTTCACAGGCAGGCTGCCAAGTATCCATTATTACGGATTCTTCCGTTATCCCGCAGGAATATCTTCCCCTTTGCGCGGGTCTGGCAGTGCAGGCCGGAATGGATTCTTTTGCGGCACTGCAGGCAATTACCATCAATCCGGCAAAACATGCGGGGGTTGCAGACAGGGTAGGTTCATTGGAAACGGGAAAGGATGCGGACCTTGTCATCACGGACGGGAATCCTTTTGAAGTGTCCACAAAGGTAAAACATGTGTTTATCGGCGGAAAGGCTGTGGATTTGAATCTGCCCGGAGTCCGGTGATCTTTGACGAAGATATAAAAGAAACGCAATGGCAGAGCGGTTACATCCCGGTGGCGAGTGCCGGAATGTAACCGCTCTGAAGTGTGTGCTATTTCTGGTTTTCCAAGGCGGCGCGTGCAGCGGCCTCAAAGGGCACCACATTTATGGCGCCGAAGGTAGGAGTCATATACATGGGCGTATCCGATTCAAAGGAAGTGAAATATACAAAGGATGAAGTTATGTTGATGTTCTTGTGGTTGCCGTTGGATATAATTTCTACATTGCTGCCATCGGTATACATACGTTTTAGTGCCGGCTCGGTCTTGGAGTTGGTCTGGTAGTAAATATAGTCTCCGTATACATTGAACAGGTCAATCCTTTCGTTGGTCAGTACTTCCACTAAATTTTCCGCCGGTGAATAACGGCATAAACGGTAATTTTCGGATACATCCATATAATAGAAGTAACCGTTATGATAAACCGGGTTGAATACGTTGCCGTCCCATACGGTGGAGATGGAATCGTTTGCCGTGTTCAATGCATATAAATGGTGGTCGTCCCGCATTCCGTTAAAGTAAATGATGCCGTCCGCACAGGATGCGGGGTTCACAAGGTAATCGGCAATCCGTTTGTCTTCCGACTTGTCTATTTTAATCTTGAAAAGTTCGGTGCCGTTTGTATTGCTGTTGTCAAAATTTTGGTAATACAGATAATTTCCGCACAGCTGCAGGGTAATGGCATTGCCCCGCTTCAGGCACTGGGATTTCTTTCCGTTCAGATTGCTGCGGTAAATGCCGTAGGTGCGCTGGGAAAATCCCAATCCTTCGCCGGTTTCAAAACTGTCCAGAAAATAATAAATATAATGGTCATCGGCATTGATGGAGGTGACTCTGGAAGTCGTCAGTTTTTTTAAGTTGGAGCCGTCGGACGACATGGAATACATGCAGCCGCTGTCGTATAAGTTAGAAAAGTAGACAACGCCGTTCCGCTCGCAGAAAAGTCCGTTATTATTCAGATTTCCGGCCGTATTGCCTGTGACATAGCCTTCGTTCATCTTAATCCGTTGGGAAAGCATGGTTATGGCAAAAGAGGAAATGACGGCCAAGATAGCCACTACAGATAGAATGATGTTTCGTGTTTTCTTATTCATACGCTGTTTCCTTTCTGGTTTTGTTTCGCCAATATATGTATATATGCGGAACCCTTTTTCGCGGTGCTTTCCGCATTGTTTTTACTGTATATGCAGATGCTTCCATAAATCATGGTGTGCAGCCGGAAGCGGTATAGGGAATGGCAATGCCGTTATCTACTATAGTATAGGCCAAAGCGGGCATATAATCAATCCTATTTTGTGAGAAGATGCGGGAGTTTTGTCCCAAAGGAAGGAGCCGCGGCGAGGCGCATTGACTGAGCCTGGATGTACTAGGTTCCGCTCTGGCCGGAAGGAGTAGCGGAGTGGGGCCGGAATTCTGCTTTGTGCATGAAACATGCCCCTAAAATGAAAAGGAAACATATTACCCATGTCACAGGCTCACAGACGCATACCGCCAGATATCCGAAAGACGGTACGAGCCAAAAGGCAAATATAACTTTTCCGGCCAGTTCCAGCGTGCTGCATAACAGCGGGGAAATGGAGTGCCGCATCCCCTGCAGTACATTTCTGAGTATGATAAGGACTCCCATGGGCGGCATCATAGGAATGCCTGCCTTCAGGTAAAGCACGGCATTTGAGATAACTTCCGGATTCCGGCTTCCTGTGATGAGCCGTACGGCTGCGGAGGCGGAGGAAAATAAGAAGATGAGGGCAATAATCCACCATATGCCGTAAAGGGAAAGGGCAGTCCATATGCCTTTTCTGATTCTTTCCGCCTGCTTTGCGCCGTAATTTTGGCTGGTGTACGTTGCCGCGCTTGTGCCGATGGCAAGTCCGGGGGTATAAAATAGTTCAGCCAGCCGCCTGCCTCCCACCTGCGCCGCAATATAAGTATTTCCCAATCCGTTGATGCTGCTCTGCAAAACAACGCTGCCGATATTGTATACCGTGCCCATGAGCGCCATGCTTAAACCGGTCCAGTACATATCAAGGATGAACTGCGGCTTTGCTTTCCATTCCTTTTTCCCGAAACGAAGCTGCGGGTAATTATGTATGATGTAGGCGATGCCCAATCCGGCACTGATTCCTTGGGCCAGCACTGTGGCCGCCGCCGCTCCTTGGACACCCATTGCCAGCGGTTTCATAAAAAGAAAATCCAACGCTACGTTAAGAATGCTGCTAAAAAGCAGGAATACAAGGGGCACGGTGCTGTTGCCCACTGCCTGCAGCAGGCTGGCCTCCAGATTGTACATCATTGCCAGAGGTATGCCGGCCAATATAATGGTCAGGTAACTCAGGGCACCGTCCCAAAGTTCCTCCGGCACTTGCAATGCCGAGAGGAGCGGGCGGCGGAAAGCGAGAAATCCGGCCGTCATAATGAGGGCGGAGGCAATGGAAAGAAGTACCATCCAACATACGGACTGTTTCATTTTTTTATGATCCGCGGCACCGAAATGCCGGCTTACCGTCAATGCAAGCCCGTTGTTCAATCCAAAGGCAGCATTGATGATCAGGCTGTATAGGGCAGCGGTGGCACCGATTTGGGAAAGCGCGGTGTCCCCGAGAATATGTCCCGCAATGGAAGTGTCTGCCAGATTATAAAGCTGCTGAAGCAGATTGCCCAAAAACAGCGGAATGCTGAAACGCAGCAAAAGGCGTACCGGGCTTCCTTTTGTCATATCCATCACATGATTTCCGGCCATGTTTATTTCCTCCTGATTAAAATATTAGCGTCATTTTTCAGACGTGTTTATTGTTAGCTTGAACAACCCTTATTGTATCAGTGAATCAAGTGTTGCCGCTTTAGGAAAAACGACATATAATATAACAAAAGCGACAGGAAGTGATTTTGTGATAAGAAACCGGAGTTTCCTTCTGACGGACGGTCAGGGAAAAGAATTGCTGGACGACGGGATGCAGCTATTTGACATAGCGGTCAACAGCGGGGATATTCATCAGTTTGCCGCCGGATATATCCCGTCCCATTGGCATAAAGAACTGGAAGTTTTTGTTTTGCTGGAAGGGCAGATACAGATTGGGATCGGGGACGGCACCTATAGGCTGCAGGCTGGGGACGGATGCTTTATCAATACGGAAGTCATCCATTCCTTCACGGCGGACGTGCCTTCGCCGTGCCGGTACCGTTCTTTTGTGTTTAACCCGGATATCGTAGGGGGTATGCCGGGAAGCGTATTTGACGCAGCCTATGTACGTCCGCTGCTGGAAAACGGTGCTTCTTTCCTGAAATTCCAAGAGGAGGAAGACAGGGTATATTTCGAACGGTTTCACCGGGCATATCTGTTATATGAAGAAGAAGGATACGGATATGAATTCCGTGTGAGGGATGCATTGTCCGACATATTGCTGCATGCCAAGTCAAAAAGCACGTCTGCTGCTGGCCGGGCCATCCCGTCCCTTCAGGAAACACGGTTAAAGGAAATGCTTATATGGATTGACCGTAATCTGGAAAAAACCATAACCGTTTCCCAAATTGCGGCTGCGGCAAACATCTGCACCCGGGAGTGCCAGCGCATCTTCAGCCAGTATCTGCATTACAGCCCGGTGGAATATGTGCAGAAAAAGAGGGTAATCTATGGGGCCAAGCAGCTGACGGATACGGATATTCCCATTACTCAGGTTGCCCTGAACTGCGGTTTCTCAAATCCCAGTTATTTTGCCAAACGGTTTAAGGAGTTTATGGGCAGCACGCCCGGGGAATACCGTGGGGCGGTTAGGGAAAAACGGTGATTGGGCATGGGGAGGCGGCAGACGGTTCCGCGATGATTCCAAGGGCCTGTTGGTTCTCTGACAGAAGAAACAATTGTGGTGCGGTCTGAAGATACATGGATGTGGGAAAGTGCTAAAAAAAGAGCCGGGGAAGAATCCCGGCCCCAGACCGCCCACAGTATTGCGCCGGAAACCGGCTCGTGGGAGAAGTCCTAGATAGTATATGCGGCTATGGAGATATTATTATATTTTTTGCTGCCAGTCACTGCGGAAGCCGTAATAATCCATCCGGACAAAAGGATACTTTTTTGTCAATGCAATGATGGATTTCTTCATTTCAATGAATTTATCGGCAGGGAGCAGCCGTTTCATGACGAGCAGGAAACTATAAAAATGCGCATTATCAATATTCCCGCTGCTATCCTTTATCAGCAGTGCCTTTTCCCTTTTGTTAAGGGAAGGCTTCTGCTCAAAAAGGCGGTTATAGATCCGGCTTCCATGGGCACACAGATTGCGGATGATCGTCATGCTGTGCATATAGCTTCCAAGGATGGAAGCCCCTTTGTTCATAGTCAGGCCATAGGTATGGGCGACAGCATCCTTAATGGGCTGTTCAGAAATAGAGAATAAAAATGAGATGTCGGATATGGTAAATAAATCAACGTATGCCCATAAGGGAATATCTTGTTGCAGTTCACTCATGAAGTGTTTCAGATAGGCTTCATGGGGGAGCCGGCTCATTTTCTGTTGCTCTGCTTTGGCGATGATCTCTTTGTGTTTGGTTTTGTTGGTAAAAAAGTTATGGTTAAGATAGCCGGCAGGACCGTGGACATTTGTGAATTCATAAACATATATGGATTTCATCTGCACTTCGATTACTTCAAGATATTGGAGGATGATGTGCCTGAATTCATGGTCGAAATGGTAGATATCAACAATGTTCTGGAATGTAGCAGATTTGGAAAAGACATTATTTTTACGGAGGGTCAGCGAATAGCCGCTGATCCGGTAGTAATTATTACGGAGCAGAAAATCTTTTGCTAGGGACTCATCGTTGATGGTGAGTCCGCGGGAACGGAGGATTTCCAACTGTTCTTCAATTGTCTTAAAATCTTTATCTGCCATATCATTGCTCCTTATAAACAAAACGCCCTCAAGTGTGCGTGTGTTTCCACAGAGGCCTGAGGGAGATGTTAAGTAAATCATACCACAAAACAGGAAGATGTCAAGGAACAAATATTCTGAGTGCAGAAATGGGTAAGATCTTATCTAGGATATTCAGGGGCATGACTGATAAACAGCATTTAGCGAAAGCGAAAACAATGCCAATTAAATTTCTGAAAGCATCGGGGAAAGGTTTCTTTATTGATCGAGAGGGATATGCATTGGCTATTAGGGAGGAATTAAGTTCCGTTATTAAAACGGATGTTTTCTGTTTTCATATGAAGGATATCTTGGAATACCGCACCATGGATTATTATCGCAGACGATATGAGAGAAATTAGAATCGGGAATCGGAAGCCGCTTTCTGGTATTGGTTTGTATATATATTTTTTTTGATGTTTTTTGTGCATTTTATACAAATATATGATAATTGTAAGCGGAATGGGATTGCACATTGACAGCATCCTTCAGAAATGATATTCTGATTTTATATTATTTGTAACGGTTCCGTACGTTTCGGGCAGTTGCACTTTTAAAAACGGGAGGCTAAAGATGAGTAAGGTAAAAATGCAGGGTTCTAATGCGGCAGAGGGAGGGCAGCGGCAGGTTCCGGAGCAGACATTGCAGAAGCGTTTGGTTTCGCAGGTTACGCGTCTGTTTCTGCTTTTGGTTATTGCATTGATTGTCGTATCCGGGGTATTTATGTATTTCAGCAATATGAACACACTTCATGAAATGACGAGTGTGGCATTGAACTCAACCTCTTCGGCGGTGGAACAGACATTGCATACATTGGAAGTAAATGCTATGAATGTGGCCGCTTTAGAGACAATCAGGGATACCGGTGCGACCAAAGAAGAAAAACTGGAAGCCATGGAAGGAGTACGGACACAGAATCACTATGATGAAGTAGGATTCGTGGAACTGAACGGGCAGGGGTACTCCAATTACGGAGATTTTGATTTCACCGATCAGCTTCATTTTCAGACGACATCGAAAGGCGGCGTTTTTGTAGGGGAACCGATCATTAACCGTATAAACGGGGATATCATCATTATATCGGGGGCGCCTGTATATAATGACGACAAGATAGTGGGCACTGTATATATTGTCGATCTGGTGGCATCCGTCAATGATAAAATCGGGGAGATTACGTTCGGGAAGACGGGCCAGGCATATATCATAAATGGGGAAGGAACCGTGATTTTCCATAGGGATGAACAGAAAATTGCGGATCAGGAGAATGCCGTTTCCTTGCAGAAAACAGACAGGAAGTATGCGTCGCTGGCAAAGGCAACTAAGAAAATCCTTTCCGGCACGGAAGCAGGAACAATCACTTATATGCAGAACGGAAAGAGGATGTTTGCGGCATACTGCCCGGTAAAAGGGCATGAGAACTGGCGGCTTATCATTACGGCGCCCAACAGTGAGTTTACATCCATGGTTTTCGTTTCCGTGATTGTCAACAGCATAATCAGCATCCTGCTTCTGGCTTTCAATGTTTCGCTGATGAAGCGTTTGATTAAGGGCATTATTTATCCGGTGGATTCCGTGACAAAGCGTTTGGTGAGACTTGCAGAGGGTGATCTGAAGACACCGGTTGAGGTAATTGACACAGGGGATGAACTTGCCGTTCTTTCCAGCAATCTGGAATATACGATTCAAAGCCTGAATCTATATATTTCCGATATTACAAGGGTGCTTTCCCAGCTGTCTGCAGGAAATCTGGATATACAGACCGAAGCCGGTTTTGCGGGGGATTTCGTCAGCTTAAAAGAGTCCATTGAGACGATTATCTGTTCGCTGAACGAAACCATGATACAGATGAACGGTGCGGCGGATCTTGTGGCAGATCATTCCGGCGATGTTTCACAGGGAGCCAAAAACCTGGCGGACAGCACGACCGATCAGGCCAGTGTGCTGGAAGAACTGACTGCCACTATGATGAACGTTTCGGAGCAGGTAAAGCTGACGGCGGAAAATGCCGTCAGGGCAAATGAACGTTCCTTGGAGGCAGAGAAAAATGTGGAAGTCTGCAATCAGCAGATGCAGGCTATGATCGGTGCAATGGCGGATATAAAAGCCGGCTCTGCAAAAATAAGCGACATTATCCAGAATATCGAGAATATTGCGGAACAGACAAATCTGCTTTCCTTAAATGCGGCAATTGAAGCGGCCCGTGCGGGAGAAGCCGGAAGAGGCTTTTCCATTGTGGCGGAAGAGGTGCGCAGCCTTGCGGAAGAAAGTGCGAAAGCAGCCCAGAACACAGAAATACTTATTACGAAATCTATGGAAACCGTAGAAAACGGCACGGTTATTGTCAATGAAACTGCCCGGTCCCTGACGCAGGTGGTGAACAATACCAGTGAGATTAACGACATTATTGAGGAGATTGCGGATGCGGCGAGGGAACAGGCGGCGGCAATCGAGCAGATTAATATTGGGTTTGAGCAGATGGCCGATGCAGTTACGACCAATTCAATGACTGCGCAGGAGAGCGCGTCATCCAGTGAAGAACTGGCCGGGCAGGCGCAGAACCTGAAAGAACTGATAGGACGTTTTTCGTTGAAAGAGATTTGATATGGAACCCTCCGGCATCTGGATATTGATGCGGGAGGGTTTTGCTATTTCGTCAGAAACAGGCAATGCATCACTTGCAGGCGGATGTAATTTGGTATAATATAAAAAGAAAAGCAACGGAAAGGGAACGGGAAACCATGGATTTGACGAAGCTGAGGGAACAGATTGATGAAGTTGACAGGCAGATTGTGGAGCTGTATGAGCGGCGGATGGAGATATGCGGGCAGGTAGCGCAGTATAAGATCGAGACGGGCAAGAAGGTGTTTGACAAAGAGCGGGAGGAAGAGAAACTTAGGAAAGTAAAATCCTTGACGCACAGCGAGTTTAACAGCCATGGGATTGAAGAACTGTTTGAGCAGATTATGTCTATGAGCAGGAAACTGCAGTATAAGATGCTGACGGAAAAGGGCAGCAGCGGCAGGCTGCCTTTTATTGCGGTGGACAGCTTGGGGGCGGAGAATGCCAAGGTAGTGTTCCCAGGTGCGGAGGGCGCGTATACACAGATGGCAATGGAGCAGTATTTCGGGAAAAGCGTGAACAGCTTTCATGTGGATACGTTTCGGGATGCGATGGCGGCTATTGAGGAAGGAAGCGCGGATTATGCGGTTCTTCCTATTGAGAATTCTACGGCAGGCATTGTCAATGAGATTTATGACATGCTGGCGGAATTTGAGAATTATATTGTAGGAGAACAGATTATCATGATTGAGCATTGCCTGATGGCAGTGCCTGGGACGAAGACGGAAGATATTAAAACTTTATATTCCCATCCGCAGTCTTTGATGCAGAGTTCGAAGTATCTGCAGGAACATTCGTCATGGAAACAGATCAGCATGAACAATAATGCCTTTGCGGCCAGAAAGGTGGCAGAGGATGGGGACAGAACACAGGCTGCAATTGCCAGTGCCCATGCGGCGGAGACTTACGGGCTGGAAATATTGGAAAAGGGCGTGAATCATTCCAGCAGTAATTCTACCCGTTTCATTATTGTGACGAACCAGAGAATTTTCCTGAAGGATGCAAAAAAGGTGAGCATATGTTTTGAGGTGCCTCATAAGAGCGGCTCCTTGTATCATATGCTGTCTCATTTCATTTATAACAACCTGAATATGAACAAAATCGAGAGCCGCCCTTTGGAGGACAGAAATTGGGAATACCGTTTCTTTATTGATTTTGACGGAAATCTGGCAGACAGCGCGGTAAAAAACGCTTTGCGCGGACTGAGGGAAGAAGCCCGTGAACTGCGTATTTTGGGGAATTATTGAATCGGTATGGAATATGGTGCATACTCTGAGGATATGCTGTTCCATTCCGTTGTGCTTTAAAAATTCTGCCGGTATGGAAAACTGTTTTTTGGGAGTTGTATAAGTGCTCATTTAAGTATATAATAATGTTGCTTATGCAGAAGAATCATTGGCGGCATCATAGTTGATGAATCTACAGTCTGCTTTGGGGCATAAGCGGAAATTCAGGAAAAGGAGAAAAATCTCGCGGGAATAAGTGCGGAGTGTGTGACAAAATGCGGGAGAAAGAACTTATCATATATAAGGATTTTGCAGACGGAAGCCTGCTTTGGGATATGGCATGGCTGATGGAGCATTATGGAGATGATTATTATAATAAGGAAGACAGGAAGTCTCTGCTGTATGACTGTATGCACAGGCTGTTTGAGATGGCCGGGCATCATGGGTTCTATGGGAATTTGTGGCATTGTTATCTGACCAACCTTCTTGTCAACAATGAGAACAGTTACAGCATGGCCTGTGAAATCCGGGGAGAGGCAGAAGGGACGATCAATGAGGCGGTGCTCCATGACATTATTATCTTCAAGGAATTTTATGACTATGATTTTTCCGGTATGATGGAAAGCTTAGATGCACATTGTTTTTCCATGGTGCTTGCGTATGACAGCTGTAAGCAGGGGAGCAAGGTGTACAATTCCCGTATATGCAGGAGAATCTGTGATTTGGCAGTGAAATTCACACAGAATCATTTGCCGGAGGAAATGAAGGCGACACTGACGGAATTCTATAAGGAATATGGGGTAGGCAAGTTCGGGCTGCATAAGGCATTCCGTGTCGTCCGTGATGAACAGGGGGTACATATTGTTCCCATCCTCAACATTGCCCATGTGCAGTTAGAGGATTTGGTAGGGTACGAACTGCCGAAGAAAAAATTGACCGATAACACGGAAGCTTTTGTGGAGGGAAGGAAGGCGAACAACTGTCTGCTGTTCGGGGATGCAGGGACGGGCAAGTCTTCCAGCATTAAGGCGATTGCCAATAAATATTATGATAAGGGGCTGCGCATTATCGAGATATATAAGCATCAGTTCAAGGATCTGAACGATGTAATCGGGCAGGTGAAAAACCGTAATTACAAATTCATTATCTATATGGACGATCTGAGTTTTGAGGAATTTGAAATCGAATATAAGTATCTGAAAGCAGTGATAGAAGGAGGGTTGGAAAAGAAACCGGAAAATGTGCTTATTTATGCCACGTCCAACCGCCGGCACCTGATTAAGGAGACTTTTGCGGATAAAGAGGGACGGAGGGATCAGCTGCATTCCAGCGATACGGTGCAGGAGAAGCTGTCGCTGGTATCCAGATTCGGCGTAACCATATTCTTCTGTGCACCGGATAAAAGACAGTTTCAGGAGATTGTCACTGCATTGGCAGACAGACATGGCATTTCCCTGCCGGAAGAGGAACTGCTGCTGGAGGCAAACAAATGGGAATTGGCTCATGGCGGACTTTCCGGGCGGACGGCGCAGCAGTTCATTGATTATCTGTCAGGGACGCTGCCTGCCGGGGAAGCCTGAAGCGTAGGAAGAAAAAGAGATCAGTAAGGGGAGGAGAGGGTTAGGATGAAGACTTTTGCGGCAATTGACGTTGGTTCTTTTGAACTTTCAATGAAAATATTCGAAATATCCAGTCAGACCGGGATGCGGGAAATTGACCATATCAGGCATCATATTGATCTTGGGACGGATACTTATGCGGTAGGGAAAATCAGTTACGCCAGAGTGGACGAATTATGCCGTTACCTGAATGAATTTATGAAAATCATGAAATCCTATAGGGTATCGCAATACCGGGCTTACGGAACAAGCGCCATCCGGGAGACGGAGAACACAACTATCATTTTAGATCAGGTGGAGCAGCGGACGGGCATTCATATTGAGGTGCTGAGCAATTCGGAACAACGTTTTCTGGATTATAAATCCATTGCTTTCAAAGGGGAAGTATTTAACCGGTTTATTGAAAAAGGGACAGCCATTGTGGATATTGGCGGAGGAAGCATACAGCTTTCCCTTTTTGACAAGGATACTCTCATGGTGACACAGAATCTGCGTCTCGGGGTTCTGCGTCTGCGGGATTACCTGAATCATCTGGACGTAGGGCGGCCGCAATATGAAACGCTGATCGGGGAACTGGTGAACTCCCAGCTTGGCGTATTTAAAAAGCTGTACCTGAAAGATAAGCAGATTACCAATATTATTATTGTGGACGATTATATGTCCGGTCTGATGCAGAAGAAATTTATGTCGGAGGGCGTCAGCGGGCAGGTGGATGTGCCCGCTTTTGCCGCTTATATGGGACAGTTTGAGGAGAGGACGCTGCAGGAACTGACAAGGCTGTTCGATATGCCGGAAGAGAATGTACTGCTGCTCTATATATCCTATCTTCTGCTGGCGCGTATTATTGCGGTGATGGGGGCAGAACTTTTATGGGCGCCGGGGGTGACGCTGTGTGACGGCATTGCTTATGAATATGCCCAGAAACATAAAATCGTCCTGCCGGAACATGACTTTGAGAAAGATATTCTGGCATGTACGCAGAATATCGGCAAACGTTATATGTGCAGCAAGAAGCGGGGCGAGACTCTGGAGAAAATTGCAATGACTATTTTTGACAGCATGAAGCGGATTCACGGGCTGGGCACCAGGGAACGGCTTCTGCTGCAGATTGCCGCGCTGCTTCATGACTGCGGGAAATATATCAGCATGGTGAATTTGGGGGAATGTTCATACAGTATTATTTTAGCGACGGAAATTGTAGGGCTGTCCCATCAGGAACGGGAAATCGTGGCAAATGTGGTAAAGTATAACCATATGGAATTTGAGTACTATGACGACATTGGGCTGCGTACTTCTTTTGACAGGGAATCTTATCTGAGGATGGCAAAGCTTACGGCTATCCTACGGGTGGCCAACGGACTGGACAGAAGCCACAAGCAGAAGTTTAAGAATGTAAAAATGCGGCTTGTGGAAAATGAACTTGTGATTACGGTGGAGACAAATGAGGACATTACTTTGGAGAAGGGGATGTTCCAGCACCGGGCGGAATTCTTTGAAGAGGTATTCAGCGTGAAGCCTGTAATTAAGCAAAAGCGGTCGCTGTGACCTGTGTTCCGAACAGTTCTTAAGCGGGAGAGGACAGGCCTGCGGTTATGAATTTTGGAGGTTGGGTATGAACGGAAAAGAGACGGAGAAAAAAAAGGAAGGTAAACCGGGGAAGGAGTACGGCAAGGAAAATAAAATGGGCAAAGAGGGAAAGGAGAATAAGACAGGGAAAGGAGGCAGGGAGGATAAAGAGAATAAGGTAAGCAAGGAAGATAAGGAGAGCAAGGAAGGAAAAGACGGCAAGGCCGGTAAAGAGGATAAGGAGAGCAAGGAAGGAAAAGACGGTAAGGCCGTCAAAGAGGATAAGGAGAGTAAGGAAGGAAAAGACGGCAAGGCCGTCAAAGAGGATAAGGAGAGTAAAGAGGGTAAAGACGGCAAGGCCGTCAAAGAGGATAAGGAGAGTAAAGAGGGCAAAGACAGCAAAGCCGGTAAGGAAGAAAAGGGGAGCAAGGAAGGAAAAGAAAGTAAAGCAGGCAAAACAAATAAAGAAGGAAAGGAAAGCAAAGGGGCTGGGGATAGCATGGAATCAGAGGGGAAGGAAACGAAAAGCAAGAAAAGAAATTCCGAAGACAGGCAGTTTACGGACAGTAAATATTATACGAACCGGGAATTAAGCTGGATTCTTTTTAACAAAAGGGTGCTGAGTGAGGCGAGGAATAAACAGAACCCCCTGATGGAAAGGGTAAAATTCTTAAGTATAACTGCTTCCAACTTGGATGAGTTTTTTATGGTGCGCGTAGCTGCGCTGAAAGATATGGTGAATGCCGGTTATGCAAAGACGGACATTGCCGGGTTAAAGCCGGCGGAGCAGCTGGCTTTACTGAATAAGGCGACGCATGAACTGGTAAATCTCCAATATTCTACATACAAGAGGTCTTTGGTGCCGCTGCTTTTGGCCAATGGGCTGCGTATTGTAGAGCATCATGAGGATCTGACGGCAAAAGAGATTGCGTATGTAGATCAATATTTTATGGAGAACGTGTATCCGGTGCTGACCCCTATGGCAGTGGACTCTTCGCGTCCTTTCCCGCTGATACGGAATAAGTCCCTAAATATCGGTGCACTGGTCCGGAAGAAGGAGGGGGAGGAAGAACTGGAATTTGCCACAGTGCAGGTACCCAGCGTGCTGCCCCGTATCGTCCCGCTCCCTTCCGGAAAAAAAGAAGAGAAAGCCGTTATTTTGCTGGAAGAACTGGTGGAACGGAATATAGATAAACTATTCCTGAATTATAACATCGTCTGTGCCTTTCCGTTTCGTATAATGAGGAATGCGGATTTTACCATTGAAGAAGAGGAAACGGAAGATCTGCTGAAGGAAATTGAAAGGAAATTAAAGCGCAGACAGTGGGGACAGGCCATCCGTCTGGAGGTGGAGAGCGGCATAGATAAGCGGCTGCTGAAAATAATCCGGGATGAACTTCTGATAAAGGACGAAGACATATATCAGATTGACGGACCGCTGGATTTGACATATCTGATGAAAATGTACGGACTGGAAGGATTTGACCATCTGAAAGAATCAGGCTATGCAGAGCCGCAGTCGGTGCCGGAACTTCCGGAGGACTGTGATATTTTCGGGGAAATCAGGAAAAGGGACATATTGCTGCATCATCCGTACCAGACTTTTGCTCCTGTGGTGGAATTCATCCGCAGAGCCGCCAAGGATCCGGATGTACTGGCAATCAAACAGACACTTTACCGGGTCAGCGGCAATTCGCCCATTATCGCGGCTTTGGCTTTGGCTGCGGAAAACGGCAAGCAAGTATCGGTACTGGTGGAACTGAAGGCACGTTTTGACGAGGAGAACAATATTGTCTGGGCAAAGATGCTGGAAAAAGCAGGCTGTCATGTCATCTATGGTTTGGTAGGGCTGAAAACTCACAGCAAGATAACGCTTGTGGTCCGGAAAGAGGAAGACGGCATACGCCGGTATGTGCATCTGGGGACGGGAAATTATAACGATGCGACCGCAAAATTATATACGGATGTGGGAATGTTCACTTGCAGCAGGCCCATTGGCGAGGATGCCACGGCGGTATTCAATATGCTTTCCGGTTATTCGGAGCCTCGTTATTGGAATAAACTGGCTCTGGCGCCGCTTTGGCTGAAAGATAAGTTCCTTTACCTGATTGCCAGAGAGACGGAGCATGCCAAGATGGGGAGGAATGCGCGTATTATAGCGAAGATGAATTCTCTCTGCGACAGGGATGTGATAGCTGCGCTGTACGAGGCAAGTACGGCAGGAGTGAAGATAGAGATGATTATACGCGGAATCTGTTGCTTAAAAGTGGGAATCCCGGGAGTCAGCGAGAATATCAGCGTTCGTTCGATTGTAGGCAATTTTCTGGAGCATAGCAGGATCTTCTATTTTGAAAACAATGGGGTGCCGGAAATTTACTGCGGTAGTGCGGACTGGATGCCAAGAAATTTGGAGCGGCGTGTGGAAATTTTATTTCCCATAGAGCAGCCAGAACTGAAAGAGCGTGTGATGCATATTTTGGACGGGGAATTGAGGGATACGGTGAAAGCGCATGTATTAAAGGGTGACGGAACCTATGAAAAAGTAGACAGGCGTGGGAAGCCGATATACAATTCCCAACTGGAATTTTCGCAGGAAGCAAAGCAGGAGGCCCGCAGAAGCACAGCTCCCGTAAATGAACGGATTTTCATACCGGAAACACACCATGAATAAGAAAGAAGGCTGTGTAACAGGAAAACAGCAGGGATGCAGGGAAGTGCGCGCAGGAAATAGCGGCTGAGAAGCAGACGATATTTTCTGCGAGGGAGAGGCACATACTTGTCTGTCTGCGGAACTGGAAAACAGCAGATAGAGAAGGAAGTGCCCGCAGGAAATAGCGGCTGAGAAGCAGACGATATTTCCTGCGAGGGAGAGGCACTTACTTGTCTGTCTGCGGAACAGGAAAACAGCAGGGATGCAGGGAAGTGCGCGCAGGAAATAGCGGCTGAGAAGCAGACGATATTTTCTGCGAGGGAGAGGCACTTACTTGTCTATCTGCGGAACTGGAATGGAGGAAAAAAGATGCGCATTATTTTAGCGTCCGCATCCCCGCGGAGACGGGATTTGCTGGCGCAGATTGGCTTAGAATATGAGGTATTGCCGAGCGGGGCAGAGGAAAAGCCGGCAAAGGCTCTGCCGGAGGAGGCAGTGCAGGAACTGGCAATGCAGAAGGCGGAGGAGATTTACCGTCGGATCTGCGGGCAGGAAAGAGAGGAATTCATTGTAATCGGGGCAGATACCGTGGTGGCCTTTGAAGGGGAGATCATGGGAAAGCCAAAGGATGAAGAGGATGCCCGCCGGATGCTGGGACTTTTACAAGGAAAAGTCCATCAGGTATATACGGGGGTGGCGTTTTGCGGGAAAGAGAAAACGGGACAGATGTTTCGGAATGTTTTCTATGAAAAGACGGATGTTTCCATGTATCCGATGAACGAGGATGAAATCGCGGAATATATAGAGACGGGAGAACCCATGGATAAAGCGGGAGCCTATGGGATTCAGGGCCGGTGTGCGGCACATATTGAGAAAATAAACGGGGATTATAACAATGTGGTGGGCCTGCCCGTTGGCAGGCTGTATCAGGAGTTAAAAAAATACAAGTCAGAACATTTTTCAGATATACGCTAATGTATGAAATGACAGGGAGCCGGGAAATGAGTAAAATAAAATTGATTGCAAGCGATATCGACGGAACACTGATTAAAGATTCCACGCCGGATTTATATCCGGAAATGGTCACGGCGATACGGCAGCTGATGCATCGGGGGATTCTGTTCTGTGCCGCCAGCGGAAGGCAGTACCAGAGCATCCGCAATGTATTTCGTGAAGTCGGGGAAGATATTGCATATATTGCGGAGAACGGGGCACAGATACGGTATAAAGAGGAGGACATCTGTATCACACCTATGAAAAGGGAGGATGTGGAAGGAATCATAAGCTTGCTGCGGCAATATTATGACACATGTGATATTGTGGTATCCACGCCAAACGGCAGTCTGGTGGAAAGCAAGAACCAAGAGTTTATTGATTTGCTTACCTATGGCTACCACAATCAGTTTAAACTGGTCAGGGATGTACTGGAAGAGGATGCCTGCATCATTAAGATTGCCATTTACCGGAAAAACAGTATCCGGGAACTGGGGGAAGGGACTTTAATCCCTATTTGGAAAGACAGGGTGAAGGTATGCATGGCAGGCGAGGAATGGGTGGACTTTATGGATGCCTCCGTGGATAAAGGCAATGCGCTGAAATATATACAGGACTATTTCCATATCAAGAAAGAAGAGACAATGGCTTTCGGCGATAATAATAATGATATTGGCATGATGAAAGCTGCCGGAAAGAGTTATGCGGTGGCAAGTGCAAGGGATGAGGTAAAAGAAGCCGCCGGAAATATCTGTCCGGCGTATTCGGAGAAAGGGGTCTACCGGATTGTTAAGGAACTGCTTGCGGAATAAGGCAGGCTGTTTTCTGATATATAATTATTAAACCAAAGGAGGATGCATAATGCACGAATATGATGAAGCCGTATTGGAATGTTTTTTAAGGAATCAGGGAAAGCTGTTTCCCGAGAAAGTGGCAAAGACACCGGAGGCAGCGGAAGCATTTCTGGAGGAATGCATGGCGGTAGTGGTGAATTCCGTTCAGGAAGTGTGGGACTACTTTGACGAACAGGGAATTGACATGGAAGGTGCGGACGAAGAAGGGATTCTGGAAGCGGACGAGGTATTTGACGTAGGGGACGGAAGATATCTGATCGTGGAAGGGTAAAATAAAACGGAGTATCTCCCGGTCAATGTCATTAACTTAAGCCGCAGCCCGCATCAGGAACGATGTTTTTATTCGGACACGCTTTCGCTCTGCGGC
>CAJUIM010000056.1 GCA_910586275.1 uncultured Lachnospiraceae bacterium
TCCCGGCCGGAAAAAGTGCACGGAAAACCGGGACAGGCGCTCCCGCTGCCGCCGTTCCGCAAAAAAATCCCTCCCGTGCGTCCGCCTCTCAACACAACATTCAAGCTGCACTGTTACCGAAAATTGATTTCCGTACATTTAGATTGCCAAACAGAGAGCCATAAACATGGCCTATGACTTTTCCGGTAAATTATGCCAGTACAAAGCCGGAATATTATATAATTGTCCCAAACACCATTCTGTGATTGCACACATCATAACAAATCCGTAATAAATTCTTAAGAAATTTGTTTACTTTTTTCCTTTCTTTTCTAGTGACTACGCCAATTTTCTATGTTATAATTGCGTTTGTGGTATTTTTAACAATTATGTTACCAACATAAATTTTTATATGAAAGCGAGGATTATATATGAAACGATTACAAGTACTTCTTCTCGTAGCATTATCCTCCACACTTTTACTGTTCGGCTGTGGAAAAGAAGAAGAACCGGATACACCTGCAGTTTCGCAGGTTATTGAAAAGCAAGCGGAACCGGAAACTGACCAAAGCGGGGAACAAGTTTTAGCAACACCGGAAGATGAAACTTCTGCCCCTGCGGATGATGAAGCTCCTCCGAAGGAAGGAATGGTCAGAAGCACTCTGACAAATGAATGGATTGAAGGCAGTATTGAAAAAAACCGCCCTATATCAATTATGGTTCCCAATGATTCCGCTGCCCTCCCTCATTATAATATATCCAAAGCAGATATCCTTTACGAGGCTCCGGTAGAAGGCGGCATCACCCGTACTATGGCAGTCATCAAGGATTGGGAAAGTTTGGACCGTATCGGCAACGTAAGAAGCTGCCGTGACTATTTTGTTTATTGGTCATTTGAATGGGATTCCATCTATCTTCATTTCGGAGGCCCGTACTACATAAACGATATTGTTGAGAAAAAAGATACCGACCATATTACCGGCTGTGCATATGGCGATAAGAGAACGGACGGACTTTATGAAGATACCTTCTTCCGTGCCACCGATAAGAAGGCACCGCACAATGCATATGCCAGCGCATCAGGAATTAACAAAGGAATTGAAAAATTCAGCATTTCCAAGACTTACCGTGACGGATATCACCAGGCTGATCACTTTAAATTTGCCCCTTCCAAGGAGCCGAACACTCTGGAACAGTATACCGATGCAATCAGTGCGAAAGAAATTGATATGTCACCTGCTTATTCCGTGACAAAGACCGGCTTCTCCTACAATGAATCCGACGGATTATACTATCGTTCCATGTATGGAAAACCGGATGTAGATGCTGCAAACAATAACCAGCAGCTTGCATTTAAAAATATTTTCGTTCAGTTTACTTATCACGAAGTCAGAGATGCCAAAGGTTACCTTGCTTTTCAGGTACATGACACCACAAGGGATGGTTACTTCTTCACAAACGGAAAAGGCATCCATGTAACATGGAAAAAATCTACGGATTATGAACCGACAAAATATTATGACGATAACGGAAATGAAGTCCAGATCAATACCGGAAAGACTATGATATGTATTGCAAAACAAGGCGATTCCTTTAAGGCGGACGGAACTTCCTACAATTCATCCGTAAAAAAATAATTGCTTATAAAAGCAAAACAAAAAACATTATGTGTGCATAATAAAAGGTCTATGGATTAATATCCATAGACCTTTTATATTACCTGCTCCCTATTCCCAATCGGTTCACTGCTGAGAAAATAGCCCTTACGGAAGCCCTGGTAATGTTTGAACTTACGCCTACCCCATAAGTGACATTTCCGGTATCCACATCCAGCAGGTGAATATACGCCGCCGCCTGAGAATTAGAGCCGCTCTGCAGTGCATGCTCTTCATAGTCAAGAATTTTCATGCCTTCTCCCAATTCTTCCTGCAGCCCGCGCTTCACCGCGTCAATGGGACCGTTCCCCACTGCCTCAAAGCTTTTTTCTGCTCCATGGTCTGTATAAATCACAGTTACCTTAGTGTCAAATTCAGAAGTAATTTCACCGCTTAAATCATCCACGCGCAGTTTCCTGAAGTGAATAGGTTCTTTCTTATCCAAATACTCCTGACGGAACTGCTCCATAATCTGATCCGGCGATACTTCCCCTTGCTTTTCGGAAATCTTCTGTATTACATTGGCAAATTCCCTATGCATACTCTTTGGCAGCTTAAATCCGAAATAAGTATCCATTATAAATGCCACCCCGCCTTTACCTGACTGTGAATTGATACGCACAATGGGTTCATATTCCCTGCCGATATCCGCCGGGTCTATGGGCAGATAAGGTACCTGCCATATTTTGCTCTCCCTTTCTCTCATCGCTTTGATTCCCTTATTGATGGCATCCTGATGAGAACCGGAAAAAGCAGTGAACACCATTTTCCCTGCGTAGGGATGTCTGGGATGAACCTGCATCTTGCAGCACCTCTCATATATTTCTATGCTTTCATTCACTTTTTCGATATTCAGTTCCGGATCTATTCCCTGTGAAAACATATTATATGCAATGTTAAGGACATCCACGTTCCCGGTTCTCTCCCCATTGCCGAATAAAGTGCCCTCTACCCTCTCCGCTCCTGCAAGCAGTGACAGTTCCGCGCTTGCCACACCGGTTCCACGGTCATTATGCGGATGTACGCTCAAAATAATGCTTTCCCTGTCTTTAAAATGCTTATTCATCCACTCGATCCGATCCGCATATACATTGGGCGTAGTCATCTCCACCGTGGAAGGCAGATTAATAATAATGGGATTTTCCCTTGTGGCTCCCCACGTCTCCTGTACTGCAGTACAGATTTCCAAAGCAAAGTCCAGTTCCGTTCCCGTAAAACTCTCCGGAGAATATTCCAAAATAATTTTTCCCGGAAACTTCTCTGCCCTTTCTTTTACCATCTTAGTTCCCTGTACTGCAATATCTATAATCTGTGCGCGGTCCATGCCGAATACCACATCCCTCTGCAAAGTCGAAGTGGAATTATAAATATGCACGATAGCCTGTTTGCATCCCTCAATGGATGCAAATGTTTTCTCAATCAGTTCTTCCCGGCATTGGGTCAGCACCTGCACTTTTACATCATCCGGAATCATTTTCCGATCTACCAGCTGCCGGAGAAAATCATATTCAATCTGGCTGGCTGCCGGAAAACCGATTTCGATTTCCTTAAATCCAAGTTTCATTAAATATTGAAACATTTCTATTTTCTCATCCACCACCATAGGATCAATCAACGCCTGATTCCCGTCCCGTAAGTCCACGCTGCACCAAACAGGCGCTTTCTGAATTTCCTTTGCCGGCCATTCCCTTTCCGGATAATCCACTACCGGATTCCTGGAATATCTGCTAAAATTTAACATCATTCTCTTCCTCCCTGTCAAAGTCCTTAAAATACATCTGCTCTCCACTGCTCGCCGTGCAGCCCCTGCACTGCTTGGGCTGCATACTTCCCCTGCACGGGCCTGTACATACAAAAGCCGGCTCAAAAGAGCCGGCATATTGTCTCATCCAACCGCAATTAATGGTACCGTATCATATAGCTGCTTCTGCTTTCATTCTCCCAGTCCGCTTTCAATGGCATGAACCAATGCCTTCAACGCCTCCTCTTCGTCCTCACCTTCACAGACGAATTCTACTTCGTCACCGCATTTTACACAAGCACCCAATACACTAAGTACACTCTTTGCGTTCGCCGTATTCTCTCTAAATGTAAACGTAATCAATGATTTAAACTGCATTGCTTCTTTACATAGGATGCCTGCCGGCCGTAAATGCAGCCCGGTGGGATTTTTAATAACTACCTTCTGGCTTACCATACCCTTTTCTCCTCCAAATCCATATGCCCATTATCTTACGCAAATGTTCCCTACTATTTACTATATCATCTTTTCCGTATCTTGTGAAGCCTAAAGCATGATATTCTGGATTAGTTCCGCCAGTTTCTTCGCCTCTTCATCAATCTGCCGCTTGTCTTTGCCTTCTATCATGACACGCACCAAAGGTTCCGTTCCGGAAGGCCTGATCAGTACTCTGCCTTCTCCCGCAAACTTCTTATTCAACTCTGCAATCGCATCGGCAATTTCCGGATAATCCATATATTTTTCTTTCTTATGGCTTGGAACTTTGGCATTAACAAGTGCCTGAGGAAGCACCTCCATCACTTTGGCAAGTTCCGAAAGCGGCTGGCCGGTTTCTACCATGACTTGGAGCAGATGCAACGCACTCAGCAACCCGTCGCCCGTGGTATTCTCATCCAGAAAAATAATATGTCCCGATTGTTCTCCGCCAAGGCTGGCTCCGATTTCTTTCATCCTCTCCAGAACATAACGGTCTCCCACTTTTGTCTGTTCTATTTTAATGCCGTTCTTTTCTCCCATGATAAAGAACCCAAGATTACTCATGACAGTGGCTACAATAATATTTTTATTCAGTTTCCCCTGCCCCTTCATATGACTCCCTACAATTGCCATAATCTGGTCGCCGTCCACGATATTTCCCTGTTCATCCACCGCCAGCAGCCTGTCTGCGTCACCGTCAAAAGCAAGACCTATCTGTGCTTTCTCGTATACGACTCTGGCCTGCAGTTCCTCCATATGGGTGGATCCGCAGTTTGCATTAATATTTGTTCCGTCCGGGTTATTATGGATTGCCACAATCTCACCGCCCAATTCCTTCAATGCCTCTATGGATGTGTAATAGGATGCGCCTTCTGCACAGTCCGCAACAATTTTAAGTCCCCGCAAATCCACATTCACCGCTCTTATAGAATGGTTAATATATTCCTCTCTGGCATCGGTACGGTATTTTACCTTCCCGACTCTGGCTCCCACCGGGAATTTTACATCCTTCATTCCGCTTACGATCATTGCCTCTATTTCATCTTCCAATTCATCGGGAAGCTTATAGCCGTCTCCGTCAAAGAATTTAATTCCGTTAAATTCTACCGGATTATGAGAAGCAGAAATTACCACACCTGCATCTACCTTATATTTCCTAGTCAGGTATGCAATCGCCGGCGTAGGAAGCACCCCTACATAGACACAGTTCGCTCCTACGGAACAGGCTCCAGCCATCAGCGCATTCGCCAACATATCCCCTGAAATTCTTGTATCACAGCCTACCATAATAGTCGGCTTATGTTCCTTCTCCTTAGTCAGCACATAGGCACCTGCCTGCCCAAGCTGCATAGCCAGCAATGGAGATAATTCTTCATTTGCAACTCCCCTTACACCGTCCGTACCAAATAATCTGCCCATAAATCTCATTGCTCCTTTCTTTTACCTGCATTGTCTGCACTGCCAACCATTTTATGGTCTCAGGTATCTCCTTGATCTTCCTCTGTAATTGTCAGACGTACCGTAATATTCTCTCTGAGTTCCACCGCTTCCGGCAGTTCCACAGACAGTTTCACATCATAATAGCCTTCTGCCACTTTCTCCAATACGCCGGTTTCCAACAAACTGTTAATATCTATATTAGGATTCAGCTGATTAACATCCACCGCATTCACATCCTCCGCCAGTCCCCGTATTTGTATCGGAAATTCCTCTTCATATGCAGACACTTCTGCCTTATAGCCTGCGGGCAGATTCCTCACGGCAATATTGCGTGACGATATTGTGAAAGTCTTTATCGCCTCCTTCTCCACATACGCCGTAACCGTTACCTTTCCGTCGAACTCAGAATCCGCAAAGTTTACGCTGCTCGGCAGATATTTGTCTATATCTATCTCCACAGACACATTATCCGTAGCCCCTGATATGTCAATAACCGTATCCGGTATCTCTATCACCGACAAGTTATTCAGCACATTCGCCTTGCCGGCCAAAGTAACGGAGTTAACGGAACCTGTCACGATACCTGTGCCCCGGTATCCCGCTGCCGGCACCCCTGATGCGGAAAATCTTAACGGTATGGACTTCGTGGCCAATATCTCCACTTTGACCCCTACATTATTTATATTCAATGTCAGTTTATCTTTTGCAACTTCATTCCCCTTTGCATCGTACAATTTGATTTCCGCGCTGGTTCCGATATCACTGGTAAAACCGGTCACACTAACATTCACTTCTGCCGACTTTATTTTTGAGACTATTGATTCCGGTCCCGATACACGAACCAAGTTCTGATCCGGCGTCACATTCCCCACAATATATCCCTCCTGAAGGGAACCTGAAGTAGTTGTGGTCAGCGGAATGGATATATTCTTCTTATCCTCTATATTCAGCTTCAATATATCATTGCTGGTCTTTATGCTGCTGACAGATGCCTGATTGCGTTTGGTAGATATTTCGATGTGAATGGTATTCAGATTCGTCAGATTATTCATATCGGCTATCGCCACAATATTATCTTCACTGCTCATGCTGTCCATCATGGAACGCGGTACCATCAGCGTAACAGATTCTATCACATCCGTATCTTCCAATATTTCATACATCTTCCCCTGACTTGTTATAAGGTTTGCATTGATAATCTGTACCGGCACATTGGTAAAGTAGATTGGCGTAGACGGATTATTGATATTCGTTACAAGTAGCCATAGAACAGCCGCAAAAAGAACAGACCCTATTTTTAATCCAAGATTATTGGTTAGTTTCTTTCCCATTCTTTTTCCTTCCCTTCCACAACTTAACCTTTTTTTCTTCCGGCTGCTGCTTATCCTGAATCTTCCGCAGCCTTTCTTTCAATGTATCGGCATCCAGATTGCGATCCAGTTTCCCTTCCAAAGCAACGCTGATCCTTCCTGTTTCTTCCGAGACAATAACGGTAAACGAATCCGTAGCTTCCGAAATACCCACGCCTGCCCTATGCCTCGTCCCCAATTCTTTGCTCAGTGCCATATTATCGGAAAGAGGAAGATAGCAGGTAGCGGATGTCACCCGGTTTCCGCGTACGATAACCGCACCGTCATGCAACGGTGTATTATGTTCAAATATATTAATAAGTAATTGACTGGACACAATGCCGTCTATGTCAATCCCCGTTCTCTCATACTCGGCCAAAGACTGCGATCTCTCAATTACTATTAAGGCACCTGTCTTGACTTTTCCCATTTCTATGCATGCCTTTGTAATCTCATTGATTGTCCTGTCCGAAAAAAGCCCCGTCTCCGTCTTTCCTGAACTGATTGGAATTAATGAGGAAATTATATTTTTCCGCCCCAAATCCTCCAATGCTTTCCTAAGTTCCGGCTGCAGAATTATTATAATTGCAGTAGCCACAATGCCCACTGCATTTTTAGCAATCCATAGAATGGTATTCATTTTAAAGAGTGCCGCCGCCACCAGAAAAATAGCAATCACAACCACACCCTTCAGCAATGACCATGCCTTTGTATTCTTTATCCATACAAGGATATGGTATATCAGAAAAGCAATTATCGCGATTTCCACGATATCCGTCCATATAATGCTTGGCATCCGCCAAAAATACCTTTCGATAATTTCTTGAATCTGTTGCATATCAGCTCATTCCAGTCTTAATTATTATCTGCTCACTTTTCTGCTCTCCGCGCTTTTCTGCAAATTGCGCGTTTTCTTCTGTTGATTTATTTTCTTCACTTTCCGTTCCGGCACGGACACTGTTACTTTAGGCACCGCTTTCACATAGTAATAATATTCGTCATCTTCAAACTGTACCTTCTCTACTCTGCTGTAATCCACATGGAAGGTAAAGAACTGTATCACAAGTGCAATCAGCGCCGCCACAACCGTCCCTGCAATGACTCCTCCGATGGACACATTGGTGTCAAACATCAGGTCGCCCACCAATAGTACCATCACATTTACCAGCGATCCTGCCACGATTGCAATTGTCCAAGAAAAATCCACGGACAGCCGCCGGAGCAGGTAAACTAAGAATATAGTGATTGCAAATGCCGCCACCGTCACCACCATTGCACGATTATTCAGCATTCCGTCAATAATGAAACGGAACCTTGCCGTAGCCTCTTCTGTTTCCATCGAAGACAACGCAGTTGCGCTGCTGCTCACATAAGTCAGCAGATAATATGCCACCGTCCCGCAGGCCGCCGACACTGCCGATACCGGTGTGCAGAGCAGACCCAATGCAATCGGAATGATATACGGAATATGCAGCAGAAAACAAATCGGAGTCAGAAGAACCACAGCGGTATCTCTCGGCGAAAACCTGAAATACAGCAGGAACATCAGCATAAAAGCTGCCAGTACTACGATTGTGCATTCCAACGACAATGCATACACATGCAGCAGCACAAAAGCTGCCGCAATAACAACAATAAAGTTCATGGGCATGAAAGAACACATAAGCGCTGCTACCAAGACTACGGTAGAATCATTGATTCTTTCCATAAACCCCAATCCTCTGTTGATTAACAATAAACTTATCAAAGAAAGCAGAAACTTCATCAGCGGTATCAGATATACCTCAAATTTTGCATAAAACTTTTTTATATACTGCTTTGCTACAAGTAATGATGTCATAGTAAACTCCCATCATGCAAATTACTGCCGGGCGGCAGCCTGCATGGTTATCCATACTATGAAAACTTTTGTTTTCATGCTTATTTCGTTTCAGAGCCTGCACGGCTCCGGCTTATGTCTTATCGTACATGCTGCTCAGCCTGCGCAGGTTATTCTGATACAGTTTTACTCCATGCCTTACTTTCGCATATCGGTAACTGAATACGACATATGAAACGATGCAATAAATTCCTGTCACAAGCAAGTATTTCTTTAAGACAGATTTGCCAAATTCCAGCAGATCCATCTTATAAATATCCATCATAAAGATTTCAAAATCGTAAAAGATATACATGCCGAATATAATCCCAAATGCCACCGTTCCGTAAATCAAAGATTTCAGCATCTGAAACCATACATAATCTCCCCGGAAATAACCCATGACAGAATGATTTTTTCTTCCTTCATTTTCTTCGTAAGATGCCATCTTGGTCATCAAAATGACCCGATCTTTGTTTAACATACATTTCCTCATTTCCACGCCGCATGTTTCCCTGCAGTCCCTCCGGGGATTCGGTTCCTATACG
The DNA here is from genome assembly GCA_910586275.1 of uncultured Lachnospiraceae bacterium. Classification (GTDB taxonomy): domain Bacteria; phylum Bacillota; class Clostridia; order Lachnospirales; family Lachnospiraceae; genus Kineothrix. Next base: position 9,048 of record CAJUIM010000056.1, read on the forward strand.
GCGTAAAAAATCCTTCCGCCTGACCATTACCGGTCTAAGTAATGCATCCTCGGCTTTTCATGGTTATCATTCTTTTTCTTAAGTTCTTCCCTAGGCATCTCTTTTTTATAAGTATTGCCTAATGACTGAACCATACTGTTCTTGCATTTTTCGCAGAAGCGTCCGGACCGTATAGGTGCGCCGCAGGATTCACAGTTCAGCATAACCGAAGAATCCTCCGAAAACTGCAGACGTTCCTCTCTCAGCCACTGCTTAATCTGCTTTGTCTCTACTTCACATTCCTCGGATACTTCGGAAATTCCGCATCCCGGATGTTCATAGACATATTTTTTCACTTCCTGAAATTTCTCTTCCATTCCCTCTTTGCACTGCTGACAGATAATCGGTCCCATGGCATAATTAAAAAGCCTTCCACATTTTCTACAATTCCTTACATCCATATGCATTCCCTCCGTTATAATCCATTACCTATTGCCAGTGCCGCATAATAGATTCTGCTTATCCCTGCAATATGTAACATGGTTGCCATAGCATTAATGGTACTCCCTGTTGTGTAAATATCATCAATAATTACAATCGTATCTAATTTTACATCATTTTTTATAATTTTAAAAGCCTTTTTCAAATTATTTTGTCTTTGTTTCTCATCTAACTCTTTCTGAGGAACCGTTTTCTTCTGTCTGACTATAAGATCCTGCCGCACAGGTATGCCTGTTCGGCGGCTGATGACCCCTGCCAGCAACTCGGCCTGATTATATCCCCGTTTCCGTTTCCTTGACGGATGAACCGGCACCGGCACCAACGCCTGTACCTGCCACCGCCGCATCCGTTCCTCCAGTTCTTCCGCCATGCACCTGCCGAAGAAACGGGCATATTCCTGTCTCCCCCCATATTTAAACCGGTAAATGGACGCCGCTATGGAGGTATATTCAAATACGGCCGCTCCCTGTATATAGGAATGCCTTTTTCTCATGCAGTCCTGACAATATTCCCCTTCTTCCCTCAGTTCTTTTCCGCATTTCATGCAGACAGGTTCCCGGATGAATTTTACCTTCCGAAAACATTCCGGACAGACATCTTCCCCGCCAAACCTTAATACCCCGTCACAAACCGGGCATCTCCGCGGAAAAAGCAGATCCCACAGCCATTCCGTTTTTTTCATATTTCCACCATGATGTTTCTCCGGGCAAGGAATTACATCATCTCTTTTATCCTGTCACACAGGCTGGTATAACGTTTATTCTCCCGCTCATTGGCAATCATGTCACTTACTGTCTGCCGGCTCCCTAAGATTGTCACGCAATGTTTTGCCCGTGTCACTCCCGTATACAGAAGATTCCTGTTAAAAAGCATCTTCGGGCCTGACAGCAGCGGCATGATTACTGCCGGATATTCGCTCCCCTGCGACTTATGAATTGTCACCGCATAGGCAAGTTCAATCTCTTCCAGCTGGTGAAAAGGATATCTCACGCGCCGATGTTCGTCAAACTCCACCACTAATTCCTGTGAAAATTCATCAATCTCCCTCACTGTACCCATATCGCCGTTAAAGATTCCCATGCCTTTGTCTATGGGAATCCCGTACTTACTTACCACCTCCCATTCCATCTGGTAATTATTTTTAATCTGCATCACTTTGTCCCCTTCCCGGAAAAAACCGTCTCCAAAAGGATGCTCTTTCTTGGACTCGTCCGGCGGATTCAGATACTGCTGCAGAATGCCGTTCAGCACCTCCACTCCCAAGCTTCCTTTCCGCATAGGTGTCAGTACCTGAATGTCATAGCTTCCGGCATTTACATAAGGAGGCAGTTTTTCGTTTATCAGCTGAATCATATGCTTATATATGACATTTACATCGTTCCTTTCCAGAAAAAAGAAATCCCTGCTTTTATTATCCAAAGATATCTGCTGTCCCCCATTGATCCGGTGTGCGTTCACCACAATATCACTTTTCTCTGCCTGGCGGAAAATCCTCTGCAGCATAACTACCGGAAAGCAGCCGCTGTCAATCATATCCTTCAGAATCTGCCCCGGCCCCACCGACGGAAGCTGGTTAATATCCCCCGACATAATCAAACGTGTTCCAGGCACAATTGCTTTCAGCAGCGATTGGAACAAATGAATATCTACCATGGACATTTCATCAATAATTATAACGTCTGCCTCCAACGGATTCTCTTCATTTTTTTCAAATTTTACCGAGTGCCCCTCTTCCGTCACTGCCCCGTTCAGTTCCAGCAGCCGATGAATCGTCCTTGCCTCATAGCCTGTGGCCTCCGTCATGCGCTTCGCCGCTCTTCCCGTGGGAGCAGCAAGAAAAATATCCATCCCCTCTTCCGCAAAATACCGGATAATCGTATTGATTGTAGTCGTTTTTCCTGTGCCGGGACCTCCTGTAAGAATCATAAGGCCGCTTTTCACCGCCTCCAAGACAGCCTCTTTCTGCAATTCGTCCAATTCGAGTCCCTGTGCCTCCTCCAGCTGCCGTATCTTCCCTGTTATATGCGCCTCTGCGGAAGGCAAGATGCCTTCCCTCTCTTCTCCCCCCTCAAACAGCGGGACATTCAGATCATGCAGCATCTTTGCACAGTTCAGTTCTTCATAATAGTAAGAAGCAGCATACACCCTTTTTTCGTTATCCTGCAGTACCGTTTTTATGACTACTTTCCTGTCCATGGCGAGATTAGAAATCTGCGGCTCTATGGCAGCCTCTTCCACCTCCAACAGTCCGGCACATCTGGCGGTCAGTATATTTCCCGGCAGATATACATGACCGTCGGCAGATGCCTGCTGCAATGTATATAATATGCCGCTGCGGATACGGTAATCCGAATCAGTATGTATCCCCGCCCTGCGTGCTATTTCATCCGCAGTCTTAAATCCGATTCCGCCCACGTCCTCGGCCAGCCGATACGGATTTTCCTTCATTACCCCATAAATTTCCGCACCATAAGTATTATATATCTTTACCGCCAATGCACTGGATATACCGTATTTCTGCAAAAAAACCATGGCCGCCCGGACATCTTTCTTCTCCTCCATCTGAACGGCAATTTCCCTTGCCTTTCTTTCACTGATCCCCTTTATTTCCGCAAGACGTTCCGGTTCCTCCTCGATGATGCGGAAGGTTTCTTCCCCGAATTTTTTTACGATCCTTGCAGCCAGTGCCTCGCCTATGCCCTTTATTGCCCCGGATCCGAGATAACGTTCCATGCTGATGATATCATCCGGTTCGCTAGTCTGATAGCTGTCCACTTTCAGCTGCATGCCATAGACCGGATGCTCCACATATATCCCCCTGACTTCCAGCGTCTCTCCCTCATCCAGCATCCGGAAACTGCCGACACAGACGACATCTTCCCCTCCGCTTATGAGATTCATGACCGTATAACCATTCTCCGCATTGCGGTAAATAATATGTTCCACATATCCCTTGACTTGTTCCATATCTCTCCACATTCCTGTGTATACATAAAAAGGCTGCTTCTCAGAGCAGCCCATCATATGTTAAATCCGAACACAATTAAAATAGGTTGATTATCTATTCCATATTGTAATTGCGTTTCATCTGCTGATACAGCATCTGCGCCAATCCCAGCCCCTGTGTTTCCGTACTTGTACTTGCCAATTCCTGCAAAGTGCTGTCCTTAAAGAAATCCACAAGAGAATCATTTGGATTTGTCTCACCGTCTTTAAAGACATCCACCGTCTTCTGCATTTCCTTAAATATCTGTTCCACAAAATATGCCTCAAACTCTTTGCATGCATCCAGAAGCTGCTCATCCGATGACTTACTGTAGTCTTTTGTCTTAATCCTGCTATTCAGTTTGGAGGATGCCTGAGATGCAATATAGCTGGTATATCCTGCCGAAACTCCGCCGCCTATATTCATATATACTCCTATCCGCCTGATGCGTATTGGGAAAATTATTTCCGTCATCCGTTCAGCAATGCATTGCTTCCCCTTCGCCTTACAGACCGAGCATTTATTCTTCGTCATTCAGCGGAAAATCAGCATGCCGGTACGCTAAACTCCTTTAGTAAGGGCAGAACCCGCGTAAATTGTGACGAATATATGACAGAAACTATTTTCAAATACGTCCTAAGCCTTATGACTAACGTTTCAAGTTATTTGCCTGCTGCAGCATCTCATCAGAAGTGGTAATTGCCTTGGAATTCATCTCATAAGCACGCTGCGCAACAATAAGATTCACCATTTCATCCGCCACCTGAACATTGGAACCTTCCAAATAGCCCTGCACTACCTTGCTCCTTACCACATTGGGATTCGTTGCCTCATTAAGTGCAATTCCGCTTGCCCCCGTTACTGCATAAAGGGTATCTCCCTGTCTGGACAGCCCTGCCGGGTTACGGAACTGAAACACTCCAATCGAAACCCCCAAAGGTGCCGGATTATTGTTAGCATCCGGATATAATAAAGAACCGTCGGCACTGATTGTGATTCGGTTTGCCATATAAGTTCCTGCCAAGGCAATGGTCCTCCCGTTGGTATCCAAAACAGGAAGTCCGTCCGATGTAGTCAGCATAATGCCTCCTGTTCCCGACATTGCCCATACGAAATCACCGTTCCTAGTATAATTCGTCTCACCGTTGGCATTGCGCACCGCAAAGAATCCGTCGCCCTCAATGGCAAATGCCGTGTCACTCTCGGAAGCAAGCAGACTGCCCTGCTTAAAAATCTGGTTCAGCGCAGCCGTCCTGACGCCCAGACCTACCTGAGAGGTAACCGGCTTCGGATCGCCGTTAGCCGTAGTAGTCGCCGTCTGCAATGTCTGATAAAGAAGACTCTTAAACTCCGCCACCTGTGCCTTATATCCAACTGAGTTAACGTTTGCCAGATTATTTGCAATTGTATCTACATTCGTCTGCTGTGCATTCATTCCCGTTGCCGCGGACCATAAACTCCTTACCATTCCTTATTCCTCCTGTCTATTTATTGAACCGTTACAGTTTTCCGATTTGGTTAACTGCTATTTCCAGCGTACTGTCATATGTTTGAATTACTTTCTGGTTGGTTTCATATGCCCTTGAGATATTAATCATATTGACCATTTCCGTCACCACCGATATGTTCGATCCTTCCAGATACCCCTGATATACCCTTGCCCCTTCCGGTTCCATGGCCCGAAACCCTTCCACTGTCTCATACATGTTCTCACCGAACTTGGCTAAATAATTGTAATCCTGAAAATCCCGGATGCGGATCTGAGCCACTGGTGTATTGTCTTCCCCCTGCATAATATTCCCGCTGGTGTCCACCCGGAAATCCAGCAAAGGATCCAGACGGATACGGGCATTATTGGTTCCCATTACATAATCCCCATCCTGCGTCACCAGATATCCGTTCACATCCATCGTGAAATTTCCGTTTCTGGTATATTTGGTAGAAGTCTCACCGGCTTTATTTGTATAGGATATCTCAAAGAACCCCGGCCCTGATATTGCCAAGTCAAACTGACTGTCCGATTCCCGTATCGGGCCTTCCGAATAATCCGTATAGCCCTCCCCGATTTTGACCCCGAAATTATTCATTCCCAAAGGTTTGGCAACTCGCGGTGCTTCGGAAAGATCCTTGATTTTATATGTCAGCACATCCTTAAAAGCCTGACTGGTTGCCCCTTCCTTCTTATAGCCGTTGGTTGTCGCATTGGCCAGATTGTTTGTCATTACATCCATACGGTGCTGCTCGTTTATCATGCCCGTATATGCAGTATAAAGACCTTTTAACATAATGCTCCTCCTCTTTTCCCTGCTTTACTCTTCCCGGTATCCTGCAAGGAATTCCACATATTTGCCGGTTCCGATGGCCACTGCCGTCATCGGATCTTCCGCCGTCATCGTATTGATTCCGGTCTTTGACTCAATTAAGTCTTCCAGCCCCCTCAGCAGACTGCCGCCCCCTGTCAGGACTATGCCTCTGTCGGCAATGTCAGCCGCCAGTTCCGGCGGTGTTTTTTCCAGCACGCCATGAATCGTTTCCACAATCTGTGCCGTTGTCTCGCGGAGAGCCTCTTCCATTTCTTCCGAAGAAACTTTTACGGTCTTAGGCAGCCCTGTCACCAGATTGCGCCCTCTCACATCCATATAATCCACTTCCGTACGCTTATATGCGGAACCGATTTTTATTTTCAGATCTTCTGCCGTCCTTTCACCGATCAGCAGATTATGCTTCTTTCTCATATAACGGACAATTGCTTCGTCAAAATCATCGCCGGCAATCTTTACGGAAGCGCTGACCACCCTCCCGCCTAAAGAAATAACCGCAATGTCGGATGTACCTCCTCCGATATCCACAATCATATTCCCACAGGGTTTCCAAATATCGATTCCTGCCCCGATTGCAGCCGCAATAGGTTCTTCAATAATGAACACATCCCTTGCCCCGGCCATAATCGTTGCATCCTCAACTGCCTTTTTCTCCACCTCGGTTACCCCGCTTGGTACACAGACAGCAATTCTTGGCTTACGGAACGTCTTCTTGCCCAGTGCTTTCTGAATGAAATGCTTCATCATTTTTTCGGTGACACGGTAATCGGATATTACCCCCTGACGCAGCGGCCTGACCGCCACAATATTTCCCGGCGTCCTTCCCAGCATCAGCCTTGCCTCTTCACCGATTGCCTTTATTTTATCTGTATCCCTGTCAAAAGCCACGACGGAAGGTTCTTTTAAAACGACTCCCTTCCCTCTTATATATACTAAAATGCTTGCCGTCCCTAAGTCAATTCCGATATCTGTATACTGCATTTATGAACCCCTTTCTATGGTCACTTATCATTCAACAATCTATATTAAATGTTTTCCAATTGGTCGGTAAACTAAACATACAAGGTTATTATAACCTAAAGTATGTTATTTTCAAAGGGGTTTTCATAAATTTTTAAAATATTAATTTTTAGAATTGCCGTCTTTGCCATTATGGATTTATTTTTATAGTATCGGATAATTTTCATAAAAACTTTAGCCATAATGGCCCGTTATCAGTCATTTCCATATAATGGCAACATTGTAACGCTTTTCCTTATACGAAAAGTCATGCCTATCAGCCATGCATATGACGGCAGCCTTCTGCATCAGGTACGTTCCAGCATCTTTTTCACATACATCCCTGTATAAGATTCCTCATTCTGCGCCACTTCCTCCGGTGTCCCTTTGGCAATTACAGTTCCTCCATTGTCCCCGCCCTCCGGGCCGATGTCAATGATATAGTCCGCCGTCTTAATCACATCCAGATTGTGCTCAATGACTACCACCGTATTGCCGCCGTCCGCCAGCTTATGGAGTATCTCCGTCAGTTTATGCACATCGGCAAAATGCAGTCCGGTAGTCGGCTCATCCAAAATATATATAGTCTTACCGGTACTTCTCTTACTCAGTTCCGTCGCCAGCTTTATCCTCTGAGCCTCGCCGCCGGATAACGTAGTAGATGGCTGCCCCAATTTAATATACGACAGTCCCACATCATTCAGTGTTTCTATCTTCCGCCGGATGGAGGGCACATTTTCAAAAAACCCTACGGCCTCTTCCACTGTCATGTCCAGCACATCGAAAATATTCTTCCCTTTATACTTGACATCCAGCGTTTCCCTGTTATATCTTTTCCCCCCACAGACCTCACAGGGTACATATACATCCGGAAGGAAATGCATTTCGATTTTAATGATACCGTCCCCGCAGCAGGCTTCACATCTTCCGCCTTTTACGTTAAAGCTGAACCTCCCTTTTTTATACCCCTTTGCCTTGGCATCGGAAGTGGAAGCGAACAGATCCCTGATCTGGTCAAAAACCCCGGTATAAGTAGCCGGATTGGAACGGGGTGTCCTTCCGATAGGAGACTGGTCGATATCAATCACCTTATCAAGCTGTTCCAATCCCTTTATTCCGGCATGTTTTCCCGGAAGCGTCCGCGCCCTGTTCAGATCCCGCGCCAAATGCTTATACAATATTTCATTGACCAGCGAACTTTTTCCGGAACCGGATACACCGGTAACACAAGTCAGTACGCCCAAGGGAAAATCTACGTTAATATTTTTCAGGTTGTTTTCCGCCGCTTTCAGCACTGTCAGCTTGCCGGTGGGTTTCCTTCTCTTCTCCGGTATCGGTATTCTTTTCCTGCCGCTTAAATACTGTCCCGTGACGGATTCTTCCACCTGCATGATTTCTTCCGCGGTTCCTTGAGCGACTACCCGCCCGCCGTGGGAACCGGCGCCTGGACCGATATCAACAATATGATCTGCTGCCAGCATAGTGTCTTCGTCATGCTCCACCACCAACAGGGTATTCCCCATATCTTTCAGATTCTGCAGTGTACGAAGCAGTTTATCGTTATCTCTCTGATGCAGGCCGATACTTGGTTCATCCAGAATATAACATACACCTACCAAACCGGAGCCAATCTGAGTCGCCAGACGGATTCTCTGTGCCTCCCCGCCGGAAAGCGTTCCCGTAGCCCTTGCCAGGGACAGATAATCCAGCCCTACATCAATCAGGAATCCCACCCGCGCCTTTATCTCTTTCAAGATCTGCTTACCGATCATCTGCTGCTGTTTGGTCAGTTCCATCCCCTGAAGAAATTCATGCAGATTCCTAATGGACATGGATGTAGTCTCATAAATATTTTTCCCGCAGACCGTCACCGCAAGAGAGTCCTTTTTCAGCCTCATCCCGCCGCAGACTTTGCAGGGTGTGATGCGCATGAAAGATTCATACTCCTGCTTCATTGTATCGGAGCCCGTCTCCCTGTAACGCCGTTCCACGTTGAGCACTAATCCCTCAAAAGCTACCGCATAGACCCCTTCCCCACGCTGTCCCTTATAATGAACACTGACTTCCCTGCCTTTTGTGCCATGTATCAGTACCTCCTTCACTGTTTCCGGATAATCCTCAAAAGGTGTATCCAAGTCAAAGCCGTATTCTTTTCCCAATGCCTGCAATATGGCATTTGTAAAGCTGGACTTATCGTTGCAGGACTGCCAACCGGTCACTGCAATTGCCCCTTGACTAATGCTGAGACTTTTATCCGGTATCATCAGATCCACATCAAATTCCATCTTATATCCAAGCCCGAAGCATTCCGGGCAGGCACCGAAAGGATTATTGAACGAGAAACTTCTCGGTTCAATTTCACTGACGCTGATGCCGCAGTCCGGGCAGGAGAAGCTTTGACTGAAATTCATTGGTTCCCCGCCGATTATATCCACCACCAGCAGTCCCTCCGCCAAGGCCAGCACATTCTCGATGGAATCCGTCAGTCTCCTTTCAATTCCGGCTTTCACCACAAGGCGATCCACAATGATTTCAATATTGTGTTTAATATTCTTTTCCAGTTTAATCTCCTCTGACAGTTCATACATGTTGCCGTCTATCCGCACACGCACATAGCCGCTCCTTTTCGCACGTTCCAGTACTTTTGCATGTTCGCCTTTCCTGCCCCTTACCACTGGCGCCAAAAGCTGGATCTTCGTCCCTTCCGGCATGTCCATAATCTGATCCGTCATCTGATCCACTGTCTGTTTGCGTATTTCCCTTCCGCAAGACGGGCAATGAGGAATACCTATCCTTGCATACAGCAGACGGAAATAATCATAAATTTCCGTCACCGTTCCCACCGTGGAACGGGGATTTCTGTTGGTGGATTTCTGGTCAATGGAAATCGCCGGGGAAAGCCCTTCTATCTTCTCTACATTCGGCTTCTCCATCTGGCCGAGAAACTGCCTCGCATAAGAAGACAGCGATTCCATATACCGCCTCTGGCCTTCTGCATATATCGTATCAAAAGCCAAGGAAGATTTCCCGGAACCCGACAGGCCTGTCAGTACCACGAACTCATTCCTCGGTATGTCCAAATCAATCCCCTGTAAATTATGCTCACTGGCTCCCCGAATCTTAATATATTCCCTTCTCGGAAGCATTTTCCTATTCTGGCTTTCCATTTTTCCTCCTATTCCAGTTCCGCTCTGCCCCATTCAGCCGCATAATCAGCAGAGAAAACTCTGTCCCATTCTCTGACCGACTTTTCTCTGCGCGGCTTCTTGAGGTTCCGCTGATTTCCTGTTCCGCTCCGCTGGCTCCCAGTTCCGCTCCGCCCCATTCAGCCGCACTCTCAGCAGCGAAAACTCTGTCCCATTCTCTGACCGACTTTTCTCTGCGCGGCTTCTTGGGGTTCCGCTGATTTCCTGTTCCGCTCCGCCCTGCCGTTATCATTCTTCCATCTCTGCTAGCTGTTTCTTCAATTCCACCATTTTGTCCCGCAGTTCCGCAGCCGCTTCGAAATTCAGGTCTGCTGCTGCCTGCTTCATCTTCTTCTGGACATCGCCTATCAGTTTCTCCAGTTCTTCCCGGCTCATGGATTCAGGATCTTTCTCGAACCGCATCTCTTCTTTTGCAACTGCCTTGGATATGCTGATCAGGTCACGAACCGCTTTCTTTATCGTCTGAGGAGTAATGCCATGTTCTTCATTATACTTGTTCTGTATCCCACGCCGCCGGTTGGTTTCCGTAATGGCAGCTTTCATGGAATCGGTCATATTGTCCGCATACATGATTACATGCCCTTCCGCATTTCTGGCCGCCCGTCCTATTGTCTGGATCAGAGACGTTTCAGAACGCAAAAACCCTTCCTTATCCGCATCCAATATAGCCACAAGCGAGATTTCCGGTATGTCCAAACCCTCCCGCAGCAAATTGATGCCCACAAGAACATCGAATACGTCCAAACGCATGTCGCGTATGATTTCTGCCCGCTCCAAAGTATCAATGTCCGAATGGAGATATTTTACCCGAATCCCCACTTCCTTCATATAGTCAGTCAGATCTTCTGCCATCCGCTTCGTCAGTGTCGTCACCAATACCTTATTGTGCTTCTCCACCTCTTTGTTGATTTCTGCCATCAAATCATCAATCTGCCCTTCCACCGGACGCACATCCACTTCCGGATCCAACAGACCCGTAGGCCTGATAATCTGTTCCGTCCTCATAAGCTCATGCTCACTCTCATAATCGGAAGGAGTCGCCGAAACGAACAGCATCTGATCAATATGCTCCTCAAACTCCGTAAAGTTCATCGGGCGGTTATCCAATGCCGAAGGCAGCCGGAACCCATAGTCCACCAATGTAGTTTTTCTGGAACGATCCCCCGCATACATCCCCCGTATCTGAGGTATCGTCATATGGGATTCATCTATGATAATAAGATAATCGTCCTTAAAATAATCCATCAGCGTCAGCGGTGTCGCCCCCTCCGGCAATCCATTCAGATGCCTTGAGTAATTCTCAATGCCGGAACAAAACCCCGTTTCCCGCAGCATCTCAATATCAAAGTTGGTCCGCTCCGCTATTCTCTGCGCTTCCAAAAGCTTGTCCTCTCCTTTGAAGTAACGCACCCTCTCTTCCATTTCTTCCTCTATCTTTCTGCATGCCGCTTTAATCTTTTCCTGAGATACCACATAATGGGATGCAGGAAAAATGGAAATATGGCCTAAAGAGGCATGCACCTGACCTGTCAGCGGCTCTGCCTCCACAATTCTGTCTATTTCATCTCCGAAAAACTCCACGCGAATCAGGTAGTCCCCTCCCTGCGCTGGATAAATTTCCAATACATCGCCCCGTACCCGGAAGCATCCCCTGCTCAGTTCCATATCATTCCTGTCATACTGAATATCAATCAGTTCCCGGATGACTTCATCCCTGTCCTTCATCATTCCCGGCCGCAGTGAGACAATCATTTCCTGATAATCATCCGGACTGCCCAGTCCGTAAATGCAGGAAACACTGGCCACCACCACCACATCTCTTCGCTCCGTCAGAGAGGCTGTAGCGGACAGGCGCAGCTTATCAATCTCTTCATTAATAGAAGAATCTTTGGCTATATAAGTGTCCGAAGAAGGCACATATGCTTCCGGTTGGTAATAATCATAGTAGGAGACAAAATATTCCACTGCGTTACTCGGAAAATACTCTTTGAACTCACCATAGAGCTGTGCCGCTAATGTCTTATTGTGCGCTATTACCAAAGTCGGCTTGTTAAGCTGTGCGATCACGTTGGCCATGGTAAAGGTCTTGCCGGAGCCCGTAACACCCAGTAAAGTCTGGAATTGATTGCCTTCCCGGAACCCACCCACCAGGGCTTCTATGGCCTGGGGCTGGTCGCCGGTGGGCTTGTATTCGCTGTGAAGTTCGAACATTTTTTGTGCAGTTTGCACAAATACCACCTCCAAAATTCATAGTAAAAAAAGATGCGTATATGCCACAAATTCGTCAAGGAATATTTCATTTTCGTCATGGCGTTTACTCAAATCGGAGCAAAACAGATCCACGACGAATCCCGTTCACAATTTGCTGTTTTTGCAACTTGGCGCACCTCTGTAATTCCATACGGACGTGGCAGCACCAAAGAGCCTTTTTATCTTACCACAAATCACTAAATTTGTATAGATAGAAAATCGAACTTTTGTTCTTTTTTATCCTGTATCCTGAAGAAACTCTGTTACATCTACTACAATCTCCAACAATTCCTTTTTAAAGCTTTCTATCTCTTCCTTGTTTGGTAATACTTCCTTCATATACTCTTCTATTTCCGGTACGCCATCCGCTATGATACCTCTATTATCAGCATAAACATCCATTGTTATGAGTTCTTTTGCATGTCCCATAAGTTTTGATACCGCCTTTGGGTTGAATGCCTCTTTTAGCAGGAGTGTACAGTATGTGCTGCGCAAATCGTGCCAGCGAATATCCGGTAAGCCGTTTTCGGCAAGAAGCTGCTTATAATACCTGCAATGAAATCCTTTGCTCCTTGCCCTGCCAAGGGTGGAACAACAGATATATCCCAAATCCTGAAATTCTCTCTTTCTACGGTTTTTATTTCTCTCATAAACCTGCCGTTCCTTTAAGATTGCCTCAAAGACATAATCAGGAATCGGAATCTCTCTGTAACTGGATTTTGTTTTTAATCCCACTTCCTGTTTCGTAAAAGTTTTCGGGGCAAAATCTTCCTTTACTGCATTATGTATCTTCCCCAGCTGACGTTCCACTTTTAAGGTGCGGTTGATATAATCTACGTCCGAATATTTTACACCATTGATCTCGGACCTGCGGAGCCCCATAAGCACATTCAACAACACCTGCATATGGATCGGGGTATCTTTGCTCTTTTCCAGCAGAACCTGGATCTGCTCCATAGTCAGTGTTTTCTGCGTATCAATATTTCGGGTCCTGAAGCCTGATTTGGACTGCGGTTTTTCTGCTTTGGGAAGCCCTATTCCATCCACCGGACTGGCCGGGATC
>CAJUIM010000057.1 GCA_910586275.1 uncultured Lachnospiraceae bacterium
AAAATCCCTCCCGTGCGTCCGCCTCTCAACACAACATTCAGGCTGAACTGTTACACATTTCGCCACATTATTTAATAAATGTATTGCCTTTTTTATATTTTTCCAGTATTATAATGTATGATTTTCATGCAGGAAATCCCCATGCTCCATGCCGGCTTATGCATTGCCGGCTTGGCGGGGGCCTGACTGGATGAAATTGCAGAGTGAACAGTGACGCTTTGGGAACTTTCATGACGGTTCGGAAGCAGCAGGAGGGATAAGATGTATAAGATTTTAGAGACAAGAGAACTGACGACCAATATTTACCTTATGGTAGTGGAAGCAAGACGGGTTGCCAAAAGATGTCAGCCGGGGCAGTTTATCATTGTCAGAATGGACGGAGAGGGGGAAAGAATCCCGCTTACGATTTGTGACTATGACAGAGAACAGGGAACCGTTACCATTGTATTTCAGACGGTAGGAGCCGAGACGGCAAAGATGGCAGGACTGAAAGCAGGCGACAGTTTTCATGATTTTGTAGGGCCGCTTGGCTGTCCTTCGGAATTTGTCAGTGAGCCGGAAGAAGAACTGGGAAAGAAAAAAATTCTGTTTGTGGCAGGAGGCGTAGGTACGGCGCCGGTTTACCCGCAGGCGAAATGGCTGAAGGAAAGAGGAATAGAGGCAGATGTCATCGTGGGTGCCAAAACAAAAGATTTACTTATATTGGAAAAGGAAATGGAGGCAGTGGCCGGCAATCTGTATGTGACAACGGACGACGGCTCTTACGGAAGATGCGGCATGGTGACGCAGACAATCAAAGACCTTGTGGAAGAGGGGAAGCAGTATGATGTCTGCGTGGCGATCGGGCCTATGATTATGATGAAGTTTGTCTGCAAGATGACGGAAGAACTGAACATACCGACTGTGGTAAGCCTGAACCCGATTATGGTGGACGGCACTGGAATGTGCGGCGCATGCCGTGTGACGGTAGGCGGAGAAGTGAAATTTGCCTGTGTGGACGGGCCGGAATTTGACGGGCACAAGGTAGATTTTGATCAGGCGATGAAACGTCAGCAGATGTATAAGACGGCGGAGGGCAGGGCTGTCCTGAAGCAGCAGGAGGGCGACACGCATCATGGCGGCTGCGGCCAGTGCAGCTAAAGGCAGGCTTTGGGCGGAAGCAGGGTTGACAGATGGATGTCCGTAAGGGCATTGGAACGGAGGATATGAGATAGTATGGATGTATTGAAGAAAGTGCCTGTAAGGGAACAGGAGGCAAAGGTGCGTGCTGCCAATTTTGAGGAAGTATGCCTTGGATATAATAAGGAAGAAGCGATGGAGGAAGCTGCCAGATGCATTAACTGTAAGAATGCGCAATGTGTGAAAGGCTGTCCGGTTGCCATCAATATCCCCGGCTTTATCGAGAAGGTGAAGGACGGGGATGTGAAAGCCGCATATGAGGTAATCAGCGAGGCCAGCGCACTGCCGGCAGTATGCGGCCGTGTCTGTCCGCAGGAGAGCCAGTGCGAAGGGAAATGCATCCGCGGAATAAAAGGCGAGCCGGTTTCCATCGGCAAGCTGGAACGTTTTGTGGCTGACTGGGCCAGAGAGAACGGAATCAGGCCGGCAGGGGCAAAGGAGAAGAATGGAAAGAAAGTGGCCGTCATCGGTTCCGGCCCGGCCGGCCTGACCTGTGCCGGGGATTTGGCAAAGATGGGTTATGAGGTGACGGTTTTTGAAGCCCTTCATGAGCCGGGCGGAGTGCTTGTTTACGGAATTCCGGAGTTCCGTCTTCCGAAAGAGGCAGTGGTGGCGAAAGAGATTGAAAATGTGGAATCTTTGGGCGTGAAGATTGAAACCAATGTGGTAGTAGGGAAGTCGGTGACGATTGACGAACTGCTGGAAGAAGAGGGATTTGACGCGGTCTTTATCGGATCGGGAGCCGGGCTGCCTAAGTTTATGGGTATTCCGGGGGAACAGGCCAACGGAGTGTTCTCCGCCAATGAATATCTTACCAGAAGCAACTTGATGAAGGCTTTTGACGAAAACTCAAACACACCCATTATGCGTGGCAAGAAAGTGGCTGTCGTAGGCGGCGGAAACGTGGCAATGGATGCGGCAAGGACTGCTTTGCGCTTGGGAGCGGAAGTGCATATCGTGTATCGGCGCAGCGAGGAGGAACTTCCGGCAAGGGTGGAAGAGGTACATCATGCGAAAGAGGAAGGGATTATCTTTGACTTGCTGACCAATCCGGTGGAAATCCTGACGGATGAAAACGGTTGGGTAAGCGGTATGAAATGTGTGAGGATGGAATTGGGTGAGCCGGACGAATCGGGAAGAAGAAGGCCGGTAGTAAAGCCGGATTCCGAGTTTGTCATTGAGGCGGATACGGTCATCATGTCTTTGGGAACATCCCCCAATCCGTTGATTTCTTCCACTACGGAAGGGCTTGAAACGAATAAGTGGAAATGCATCGTGGCGGATGAAGAGTTTGGGAAGACGACGAAGGAAGGAGTCTATGCCGGCGGCGATGCAGTAACAGGGGCGGCAACGGTCATCCTTGCCATGGGAGCAGGGAAAGCAGGGGCCAAGGGAATTGATGAGTATCTGAGGAATAAATAAATGGTTCCGGGATGATATTTAAGGCATGTCTGAAAAATGCCGGAGAGAATCCAACGTGCCGGAGAATCTTGCAATACAAAACTTGACAGGAAATGTATGCTGTTAAAAGCCATATCACTAAGCTGAGCAGCCGGCTGCTCAGCTTAGCGGAATTGCGTAAAAGCAGCGTTTTTCCTACGGAATGAAGATACAGATTTTTCCCACGGGAATAAATCTGTATTTTTAATTCATGACAATAGAAGACTCGCGAAGCGCGGCATCTATTGTTGGCGGCCGGCAGATTAAGGAAAAGACGGCATTAAGTTAAGCAACGGTGACTATTAAGAAACTATTAATAAAGTCTGCTTCTTATTTTCACTTTTTATATGGTATAATCATTGGAGCAATGGATGCCGGAGCATGTTTCTGCAGCCGCATCCGGGCAGGGAAGAAGTGTATAGGAAATGTTGCTGTATAAATCCGTGGCCGGCGGCATGGACTTACGGACAGAGAAAGGAGTATGGTCGTTGTTATGAAAGATGATAATAAAAAAGCGAAATTAATGACAATAGGCATTGCCTTAGTTTTGATTTTGATAGTCTGCGGAATCAGTGTGATTGTCCATTCTGTCAGGAAAGGGGATAAAGTGGATTCCAACAGCAAACTACAGTCGGATATTGTGGACTATGCCAGCAACGGGCAGGAGGGAGACGTTGTGGCAGAGGTGATAAAGGAGCCGGAAGAAGCGGAGGATCCGGAAGGGACAGCCGAGCCGGAAGGGCAGAAAGAGGATGGCCTGCAGGACGGCAAAGAGGAGGAGAAACAGCCTGCGGAGGCAGAGCAGCCGCCCGTACCGGCGCAAGAGCCTGCGGTAGTAGTGGAAGATACGCAGGTGCAGGCACCGGAGTCCATCATGGAGGAAGAGGCGAAAAAAGCGGAAAGTCAGCAGACCACGGCAAAATGGCAGAAAGAAGTAAGTGAAAACCTGCTCACTGTGGAAGTGGATCTTCCCAGGCAGATGTCGGAAATGAAAGGTTATTGGGAGGCGGGCAATATGAAGGCTGTGGAAGATTTGGCCTATCTGCCAAGATACCGTGCGGCATCCGAGAAATTGTCAGGGACTACGAAATATTATTATTTCGGCGATACGGACGACCGGAACAGACCTAACGGAAAAGGGCTTGCCATGTATACGGATAATCAGTATTATTATGGCGAGTGGAAAGACGGCGTGAGAAGCGGAGCCGGCATGTGGGTTAAATTCTATGTATATGACCAAAACGCAAAAGCTAAGGACAGCTTGTATCTTCAGCATAGTTATTCCGGAACTTGGGCCAATGACCTTCCTAATGGAGAAGGGGCAGAGCACTATGATTTCATTGATGAGAATCTGGAGGACGGAGTAGGATATAACCGGAATTATATCGGCAACTTTAAGAACGGGCTTTATCATGGGGATATTTATATAACGAACTATTATAAAGGCGGCAATACGAAAGAGTGGAACGGTACAGCTTCCGACGGAGTATGGAAGGCTCTTGGGAATAAAGACAAGGAAGGAAGATACCCGATTATTACGGAAGTGACCAATCCGGAGAATTATCAGTGGATGAAGAGCACGGAGAATAAAAACCATGGCGTGGAAGGACTGATATCTGCGGCGAAGTAGGATATAAGGATATTCCCACATGCACTGAAATAAAGGCGGGCAAATGAGGATAACTATTATAGCGGTAGGGAAAATAAAGGAAAAGCATTACAGGGAAGCGGTAGCGGAATATGGGAAACGCCTTGGCAAATACTGCCGTCTGGAAGTGACTGAAGTGGAGGACGAGAAAACGCCGGACGGTGCCGCTGCGGCTTTGGAAGAGCAGATTAAGGAAAAAGAGGCGGAGCGGATACTTCGGCATGTGAAGGCAGAAGCTTATGTGATTGCATTGGAAATACAGGGAAAGAAGATGGATTCGGAGGCCTTTGCCAACCATTTGGAAAATTTGGCGGTTTATGGGAAGAGTCATATTCAGTTTATTATCGGCGGTTCTCTTGGGCTGCATAAGTCTGTTTCCAAGCGTGCGGACGAACTGCTCAGCTTTTCGGACATGACATTTCCGCACCAGCTGATGCGGGTGATATTGGCGGAACAGATTTATAGGGCATACCGGATTATGAATGGGCAGCCGTACCATAAGTAAAGACGTAAGATGTATTTTACCCCCATGGGAGTGTGTGCTTTCATGGGGGTTTGCTGTGCATGACAATAAAGTTCTTACAACGTAGGTTTTTCTTGCAGAGTCTGTGTGGAACTGGGTGGGGCAGTGGGGGTTTGAGATTGGATGCAACGCAGGCATAAAACCGAAAGCTGATTTCCGTACAGACGGTTCCGTGCGTATTGTAATCAGCCGGAAAATTTTGTAAAATAAAAGCAGGGAAGTCTGTGAAATCTCTTCTCTAAGACAATAGAAGGAAAGAGAGAAAAAACAATGGATAAAAACGGTGTATTGTCTGATAATAGCGCAGGCAGCAGCAAAAGATTCAACAGAGAGAGCGTTCTGGACGACGGCTTTTGTCTGGAAGAATGCCGTGCGGCGGCGGAGGCCGGAGATGCCGGTGCGCAGGGGGTGTTAGGTGATTGTTATCAGTATGGCTGGTATGTGGAAAAGGATTATGCCACAGCCGTTGCATGGTATGAAAAAGCTTCGGCACAGGGAAATGCCGAAGCGCAGCGCAGTTTGGGCTGGTGCTGGAGCCAGGGAAACGGCGTGGGGCCAAGTGATGAGAAAGCGGTATATTGGTATACGAAAGCAGCGGAAGGCGGCGATGCGGATGCGCAGCATAACTTGGGAGTCTGTTATGATTACGGGAACGGCGTGGAACAGGATCGCGCCAAGGCTCTGATATGGTATAGGAAAGCGGCGCAGCAGGGCCATGAATGGTCCCAGTTCAATCTTGGGGTTTTCTATGAACGCGGATATGGCGGCTTGGAGCAGGATTTTGCGAAAGCGGCGGAATGGTATGCCAAATCTGCCGAACAGGGTTTTTCGGACGCGCAGCTGAATTTAGGGAATTGTTACTGCAAAGGATTGGGTGTTTCGCAGGATTTTGACAAAGCAATACAGCTGTTTCAGGAGGCTGCCGAACAGGGAAATCTTTTGGCGCTGACTCAGCTGGGGGCATGTTATGAAGACGGCAAAGGAGTGAAGCAGGATTACGGAAAGGCACTTGAATTTTATAGGGCGGCGGCGCAAAAAGGCAATGCCGTTGCCCAATATGATCTGGCCTCCTGCTATTATCACGGAAAAGGTGTGGAGCAGGATTATGGCAGGGCGTTTACATGGTATGAAAAGGCGGCGGAACAAGGCGTGACATTTGCCTATTATCAATTGGGGATCTGTTATGAAAACGGAAACGGTGTGGGGAGGGATGAACGCAAAGCGGCAGAATGGTATGAAAAAGCAGCCCTTCAGGGAGATGCCGATGCCGAGTATGCCATAGGCTTATGCTATGACGAAGGTGCGGGCGTGAAACAGGACAGCGCCAAAGCCGTTATGTGGTACAAGAAAGCAGCCCTTCAGGGACATGCATATGCACAACGTAACTTGGCATGCTGTTATAAGGACGGGGATGGCGTGAGTCAGAATTATGGCAAGGCAGCCAAATGGTATCGGAAGGCAGCCGAGCAGGGAGATGCCTGCGCACAGAATGATCTTGGCTGGTGTTATGAAAAGGGGAAGGGAGTGGAGCAGAACAGTTCATTGGCTCAGGAGTGGTGCAGAAAGGCAGCGGAACAGGGAGAGACGCGGGCACAGCTGAACCTTGCCATTTATTACGAGAAAGGAATAGGAGTACAGAAGAGTCTCATGCGGGCGTTTATGTGGTATAAGAAAGCAGCCCTGCAAGGGGATGCAGACGCTAAGTACTATCTGGCATGCTGCTATAGGGACGGAGCCGGCACGGATCAGGATTTGGCCGAGGCTTTTGAATGGTTCCAAGGGGCAGCCCAACAGAATCATGGCATGGCACAATACCAAGTTGCTCTTTTTTATCATTTTGGAAAAGGGGTGGAGCAGGATTATGAAGAGGCAGTGAA
Source organism: uncultured Lachnospiraceae bacterium (assembly GCA_910586275.1). Classification (GTDB taxonomy): domain Bacteria; phylum Bacillota; class Clostridia; order Lachnospirales; family Lachnospiraceae; genus Kineothrix. The sequence continues at coordinate 6,668 of CAJUIM010000057.1, forward strand.
ATGGTATATAAAAGCCGCCCGGCAGGGATATGCGGATGCCCAGTACAATCTGGCCTGCTGTTATAAGAAAGGGGAAGGCGTGAGCCAGGATTACGGCAAGGCCATAGAGTGGTTTTGGAAAGCGGCAGAGCAGGGATATGCGGATGCTCAGTATAATCTCGGCTTCATCTATAAAAACGGTGAGGGTGTGGAACAGGACAGCGTGCAGGCGGCCAAATGGTACCGGAAAGCGGCAGAGCAGGGACATGCGGATGCCCAGAACAGTCTTGGCTTTCTCTATAAAAAAGGGGACGGTGTGGAACAGGACAGCACCCAGGCGGCCCAATGGTACGAGAAGGCTGCCAGACAAGGACATATGCAGGGACAGCTTAATTTGGGCATTTGCTATATCACAGGAATCGGTATGGAACAGGACGACGAGCAGGCGGCTGTCTGGTTTGCCCAAGCAGCGAAACAAGGATCCGATACTGCCCAGTATAATCTGGGATTATGTTACGAAACCGGCAGAGGAGTGGAACAGGACGTAGAGGAAGCGTTGGAATGGTATGAGATGGCAGCCGAACAGGGGAACAGGAAAGCACAGGCTGCTTTGGAGAGATATGAATGAGGGCATATCCGAAAAAAGTCCGCAAGGGGTGATGAACGATGTTTTTCGGGAAAAGCAGGAAAAAAGAAAGAACGGCATATGATAAGACAGGAAAAGTGCCCGTTATCCGTTCCAGTATCTGCACCGGGGAGAAGGTGGCAGGGTTTAGGGATGAAGCAACGGGAAAATTCGAGGAACTGATGCTGCTTAGGAATGAAGAGGATAAAAAGGATTTTATGCTTCGGTACGGCGTGAAGGAAGAGGAAATCAGGAAAGAGTGGTAGAGGCTCTGCAGCCTGACTAATGGCATTGACGGGGAAAAGAGCGGAAAACTTCGGAAGGAGCGTGGCAGTAAGCATGAGAATGTATGATCTGATTATGAAGAAAAGAAACGGCGGGAAGCTGTCAAAGGAAGAAATCGGCTATATGGTGGAGGGGTTTACCGCCGGGGAAATTCCTGATTACCAGATGTCCGCCATGATGATGGCCGTTTATTTTATGGGGATGGACGAAGAAGAGACGCTGCACCTGACCATGGCAATGGCGCGTAGCGGCGACATGCTGGATCTATCGGGCATTCAGGGGATTAAGGTAGATAAGCACAGCACCGGCGGCGTGGGAGACAAGACTTCTTTGGCATTGGCTCCCATGGTGGCGGCCTGCGGTATTAAAGTGGCGAAAATGAGCGGCCGGGGGCTGGGACATACGGGCGGGACTATTGATAAGCTGGAAAGTTTTCCCGGATTTACGACGGAAATACCGGAGGACAGATTCATGGAAAACGTAAACCGGATCGGCATAGCCATTATGGGGCAGACCGCGGATCTGGCGCCGGCGGATAAGAAACTCTACGCATTGCGAGACGTAACGGCTACCGTGGACAATATGTCCCTGATAGCCAGTTCCATTATGAGCAAGAAGCTGGCTTCCGGCGCGGATGCCATTATACTGGATGTAAAGTCGGGCAGCGGCGCATTTATGAAAACGGAGGAAAAAGCCCGCGCTTTGGCAGAAGAAATGGTGAAATTAGGGAAAAATGCGGGCAGGAAGACAGTGGCGGTGATTTCCGATATGGATCAGCCCTTGGGGTATGCGGTAGGAAATGCCTTGGAGGTGAAGGAGGCTATCGATACACTGAAAGGGAACGGGCCAAAAGAGTTTATGGAATTGTGCCTGATGCTTGGCTCCCATATGGTAGTGGCCGGCGGCATGGCAAAAAATACGGCCGAAGCGGAAGGAAAGCTGCGGCAGGTGATTGCGGATGGCAGCGCACTTGGAAAGCTGGCGGATTTTGTGGAGGCACAGGGCGGCGACCGGGAAACGGTATATCATCCGGAACGTCTGCCTCGGGCGGCTTTTACAGAAGAAATACCGTCGCCTGAGGAAGGGTATGTGAGCAGCATAGTCTGCGACGAAGTGGGTGTCTGTTCCCTTATGCTGGGCGGGGGCAGGGAAACAAAAGATAGCGTCATAGATTTATCCGTTGGGCTGGTACTGCAAAAAAAGGTAGGGGATTTTGTGCGAAAGGGGGAAACCCTGGCAGTGATCCATGGCAATGACAGGGAGAAAATGCAGGCGGCGGCAAGACGGTTCAGGGAAAGCTATACGTTCAGCGGCAGCCCGGCAGAGCGGCAGCCTTTTATTAAGGCAGTCATAGAATAAGAGTCTCCCGCATATATTGTTCCATGAGAAAAAACAGAAAAACAGCCGGCAGACAGACCGGGAAACAAAGACTGGAAAGACAAAAAGAAATTATTGTGGAATCGTTAAAGCTTCCGAAGGACTCCATGTTAGGAGCTTCCATAGTGACGGTGACGGGGAATGAGGATGCCTTTGTGGAAAATTATAGGGGGATATTGGAATATTCACCGGAATGCATCGTGCTGCAAGGAAAGACCTGCCAGATCAGTATAAACGGCAAGCGGATGACAATTGACTATTATACCAACGAGGATATGAAAATCAGCGGGTGCATTGAATGCATCCGCTACCACTGACGGTAAAGAGGGAGGGAATTGTATCTATGCTTCAGTTTATACAGTTTCTGAGAGGCTATGTCTGCATCAGGGTATGGGGATATTCGCCGGAGCGGTTTATGAATCTGTGCAGCAATCACGATATTTTCTTATGGGACATTAAAAACTGCGGGGAATATTATACGATGTGCATTACCGTATCGGGTTTCCGCAGGCTGAAGGGGATTGTAAAGAAAACAGGGACAAAGGTAGCCATACAGAAGCGTTGTGGACTGCCTTTTTTTGTTCCGGGGATGAAACGGCGGAAAATTTTTCTGCTGGGGCTGGTCGGAAGCTTGGCATTTTGGGTGTGGATGTCCACATTTATATGGGCGGTGGATGTGAAAGGGAATTTCTCGGTTTCCGAGGACGTTTTTATGGATTTCCTAAAACGGCAGGACGTATATGTGGGGATGAAGCGGAACCAAGTGAATATTGAGGAACTGGAGAAAAAGATACGGCAGGAGTTTGACATTGTTACATGGACTTCGGCCAAAATTGACGGAACCCGGCTGGAAATCCAGATTAAGGAGAACGAAGTGGATTCCGGCGGGGAGGCACAGGTGCAGGAAAACCAATTCGGCTCTGATCTGGTGGCCGAAGAGGACGGGCAGATTGTCAGCATGGTAACGAGGGCAGGCGTGCCGCAGGTGGCGGTGGGGGCGGAGGTGAAGAAAGGGGATATACTGGTGGCCGGAAGCGTACCGGTATATAATGAGGATGCCACGGTCAGAAGATATCAATATTATGATGCGGATGCGGATGTGTTAATCAGCCGGAATTTGATAAAGACAGAGGAAATCCCCCTCTCTTATAGGAAAAAGGAATATACAGGGGAAGAGAAAAAAGAATTTCTCTTGGGCATTATGGATAAGGAACTGATTTTCCGGATCGGGAGGGTAAAGTATGAGAACTACGATAAAGTGACGGATAAGAGGCAGGTAAAGCTGCTGGATAATTTTTATCTGCCGCTTTATTATGGAAGCAGTGTGAACAGGGAATATGTTTTCAATGACCATATTTATACCAATGGGGAGATAAAAAGAATATTTTCCGAAAAATTAATAAAATTTGTTCAGGGTTTAGAGGAAAAAGGGGTACAAATAATGAAAAAAAATGTTACAATAGATAAGAAAAATAAAAAATGGCAGATGTGCGTGAATTTACAGATTGTGGAGCAGACGGGAAAGAATATTCCCATAGTGCCGCAAATGCCGGAAACCGTGCCGGAGGAAGCGGGGGAGGAAAGCCGGTAGAAATCAGCGGGAAGGCATCAGGGAAAGGCAGGCTGCCGGACGGGAGTTATATATGGAAATGTCGGAGTGCCGGATTCATCTGCCGGCGGAGCATATGCGGAATGTCTTCGGGCAGTATGATTCCTATATGAAGAAGATAGAGAGAAGTTTTGAAGTGACGGTCATTGACAGGGACGGAGAAATCAGGATTGCCGGGAAGCCGGCCAGAGTGAGACGGGCGGAGCATGTGATAAAACAGCTGGCAGGATTGTCGGAGAGAGGAAATGTAATCCAGGAACAGAATGTGGATTATGCGATAGCGATGGAAATGGAAGCAGGAACAAAAGAACAGGACGATATTTTAATTGAAATAGACAACGATTGTATCTGCCATACGGTCAGCGGGAAACCGATTAAGCCGAAGACGCTGGGGCAGAAAAAATATGTGGATGCAATCAGGGACAACATGATAGTGTTCGGGTTGGGGCCGGCCGGAACCGGAAAGACTTATTTGGCCATGGCCATGGCGATTACCGCATTTAAGAGAGAAGAGGTAAGCCGTATCATACTGACGCGCCCCGCCATCGAAGCCGGGGAAAAGCTTGGGTTTCTGCCGGGCGATCTGCAGAGCAAGGTGGATCCTTACCTGCGCCCTCTGTACGATGCGCTGTATCAGATTATGGGGGCGGAGAGTTTTGCCAAAAATATGGAAAAGGGACTGATTGAAGTGGCTCCCCTTGCTTACATGCGGGGACGGACATTGGACAATGCCTATATTATATTGGATGAGGCACAGAACACTACGCCGGCGCAGATGAAAATGTTCTTAACCCGTATCGGGTTTGGCTCCAAGGTGGTAGTCACCGGAGACGCTTCCCAGAAGGATCTGATGCCGGGGGCAGTCAGCGGATTGGACGTGGCAGTGAAAGTGCTTGGGAAAATCGGCGATATTGCTTTCTGCAAGCTGACAAGCAAGGATGTGGTAAGGCATCCGCTGGTGCAGAAAATAGTACAGGCCTATGAGGATTACGAAGAGAAGAGCGTGCGCAGGCATGCGGGGAACAGGGGAAGCAGGGAGAAAAGAAGATGACTTGTTATTTGGAGAACGAAACGGATACCGTCTTTTCTTTTTCGGCCGAGGAAACGGCAGAGAAAGTGATGGAAGCGGTTTTGGAAAGCGAACAATGCCCTTATGAGGCAACGGTGAATGTGCTTCTGACGGACAATGAGGGGATACGGCAATACAATCTGCAGTATAGAGACATTGACCGGCCTACGGACGTGCTTTCTTTTCCCAATATAGACTACCGGATACCTGCGGACTTCGGGTCAGCGGAAGCAGCCGAGGCAGACTGCTTCGATCCGGACAGCGGGGAACTTGTCTTGGGGGATATTATTCTGTCCGTGGATAAAGTAAAGGAACAGGCAGAGAATTACGGGCACAGTGAGCGGCGGGAGTTTGCTTTTTTGGTGGCCCACAGTATGCTGCATTTGTGCGGCTATGACCATATGGAAGAGGCGGAAGCGGCCGTTATGGAAGAAAAGCAGGGACGGGTGTTGGACACGCTGGGGATTACACGGAATTAAGGCAGAAGAAAAAACAGAAGGAACAGGGATAAAATGAGGAAAATAACGAAAGCAAACAGGGGCAGCAGGGGAAAGCGGCGGGAATGGATGATGAATGTAGGGCTTATCGCATATCTGATAGGGCTTGCTCTGCGCATACCCTTAAGCCGTATGATAGGGGATAAGGGCATGGGTTTCTATGCAGGCGCACTGGAATTGTATATATTGCTCAGTGTGGTATTTTCCTATGGTGTTTCAAGGGCGTTGGCAGCCTTGGTGAAATATAGGGTCAGACGGGAAATGTTCAAAAGCGTGAAGCGGGTGTACCGCAATGTCATGATTTTTACTATGGCGGCCGGTGCGTTGCTGACGGTGGGAACCGGTCTTTTCTCGAGGTTTCTGTCACAGACGGTATTGTTGGAAGAGAGAGCTTCCATGGCAGTGCTGGCAATTGCCCCGGCCGTGTTTCTGTCGGCAGTGACGGGGGTGATGCGGGGATATTTTCAGGGCATGGGATCCATGCTTCCCACGGTACATTCAAGAATGCTGGAAAAGGTCATGCAGTTTGGCGGCAGCCTGCTGTTCGGCGCGGCGCTTTATGCATATGGGGAGAAAGTAGCGGCTTTAAAAAAGAGTTCGGAGTTTGCGCCGGCCTACGGTGCGATGGGAGCAGCCTTGGGGGTATCCGTGGCATGCTTTTTCTGCCTGCTGCATCTGCTGTTTCTCCGTATGGTCTATGCCGGGACTTTTAAGCAGCAGCTGATGAGGGACAATACGAAATATGCGGAATCCAATGCGCAGATTTTCCTGACATTTTTCCAGACATCACTGCCGCATATTCTTTGCGCGCTGCTTTATAATATGAATTATGTGGTGGATCAGCGGATTTTCAATTATGCCATGAATGTGAAGGAAAAAGGGGATCTTAGGGCGGCACACTGGGGCATATATTATGGAAAATACAGTACGGTCATCGGAATAGCGGCGGTTGTCTGTGCCTGTGTGGCCGCCGTCGGGACGCCCAGAATCGTGCAGCTGCAGGAAAAACAGGAAACCAGGGAGGCACAGTTTAGGTTCGGCAATCTGATGCATTATGTGGCTATTTTTACGATTCCGTGTGCCGTATGGCTGGCCGTATTGGCGGAGCCTATTGTGGGGGTTCTGTTTACGGGAGATACGGAAACGGCCGTTTCGCTCATCCGGTCCGGCAGCGTTCTGATTGTATTGTTTCCGTTTGCTTATTTATTCATGGGCATCCTGCAAAGGACCAGGAATCAAAGATATGTGATTTTCGGCGGCCTTGGCGCTTTTCTGCTGCATCTGCTTGTTCTGTTCGTGCTTGTTTCCGCCACGGATGCGGGGATACATGCAGTAGTCTGGGGCATGGCAATATTCTGGCTGGCGGTCTGTGCGGCAGGGTATTTGGGGATTATGAGGTATTTGTCCTATACGCCCGACTGGATTCGGTTTTTTGTCATACCGGCGGCTTGCGCAGGCGTTTCGGGATTAGTGGCATTGCTTCTCTGTAAGCTGCTGATGGGGCTGATAGGAAAGGCTCTCACTTTGGTGATTTGCCTTGTGCTCTGCATCGTTATTTATAATGTGCTGTTGGTGCTGCTGAAGGGTGTGCGGGAAGATGAACTGCGGGAAATGCCTGCAGGAGGGATTTTGCTGCGGCTGTGGGAAAGGGTGAATTTGATTTAAGCCGGCGGCCGGCATATGGGGAATGGAGAGGGATGGAATGCAGAAATTGGAGCAAATTCAAAAAATATGCACGGATCATGCAATTACCCTGTTTTGGGACAAGCCGGAGGGAAGGACAGATGCCTGCGGCTATGGTATTCTGTTGGACGGGGAAAGGCACGGTACGGCAGAAAGCACTCATTACACGATAGAAAACCTAAAGAGCGGCCAGGAGTATAAGGTTCAGGTGGAGAGGTACCGTGACGGGCGGTGCATTGCGGTGTCGGAACTTTTTGTGCTGCGTACGGAGCAGGAAAAGGAAAAACTGGATATTACAAAAGAGCCTTATTGTGCCGTAGGGGACGGGAAAACTTTAAATACGGCGGCCATTCAGAAAGCCGTCGATGACTGTGGGGAGAATCAGACGGTTTATATACCGGCAGGGATCTTCCTGACAGGCTCGCTCTGTCTGCACAGCAATATGGAACTTTATCTGGAAGAGGGGGCGGTTCTGCAGGGGACGGATGTGCCGGAGGATTATCTGCCTAAAATATGGAGCCGTTTTGAAGGCATTGAGATGGAATGCTGCAGCAGTCTCCTGAATTTAGGGAGGATGGACCATGAAACGGGATGCAATTGCGGGAATGTAAGGATTCGGGGAAAAGGGACGATAGCCGGCGGCGGAAAGCAGCTGGCAAAGAATATAATCCGGACCGAGCGGGAACGGATAAAGGAAAAGCTGGCGGCATTGGGAGCGCGTATTGCGGAGTATGAGAAAGCGGATACTCTTCCGGGACGGGTCAGGCCGAAGCTGATAAATGTAAGCAATGCAAGGGATGTATTGATAGAAGGGCTGGAACTGAGGGACGGAGCCTGCTGGAATGTGCATATGATATATTCGGAGCATATTGTCACCCATCATTGTACTTTCCGCTCCAGGGGCATATGGAACGGGGATGGGTGGGATCCGGATTCTTCCCACAACTGTACGATATTTGCCTGCACGTTTTACACGCAGGACGATTCCATAGCCATAAAAGCCGGAAAGAATCCGGAGGGGAATGTGATTAACCGGCCCTGCAGGTATATCCGGATTTTTGACTGTAACTGTGCTTACGGACACGGATTTGCCATCGGGAGCGAGATGTCGGGCGGCGTGGAGGATGTTTTCATCTGGGACTGTGATCTTGGAAATTCCGCTTACGGGATAGAACTGAAGGGGACGAGGAAGCGGGGAGGCTATATCAGGAACGTACATGTGCGGGACTGTGTGGTGCCGAGGATTCTGTTTCATTCGGTCGGGTACAATGACGACGGGGAAGGGGCACCGGTTCCGCCGGTGTTTGAACAATGCCTTTTTGAGGGGCTTACGGTTTTAGGGGAATTTACGGATGTGGACGGGGAAGGGGAGAGGCTGCCCTGCCTGGCCGCGGAACTATGCGGTTTTCCGGAGGAAGACTATCATATCCGGGATATTACCTTCCGGGATGTGACGTTAAGCGGGAAGGCAGGCACGGCCGGTCAGAATATATCTTTGAAATATTGTAAGAATATTGTTTTTGACAATGTGCGGGCATGATTGCGTGAATATGCGGCGGTAATTCAGAAGTTATCCGTCGGGAACCGACAGTAATTCACTTTGCATCGCCGCCCGGTGAAACGCGGCATGAGAAGAGATAGGCAAGTGAGAGGGAAAGGGCAGTTCACGGACAAGCGCAGGAGGAAGCCGGCAGGCTCACTGTCAATAAGGAGGTATCCGGTGCAGAGAATCAATGAAGATATAAAGAGCGGCAGGCTGAAACAGATGTATCTTCTGTACGGCGAGGAGGCATATCTGCGGAAACAATATAAGGACAGGCTGCGGCATGCGTTGGCGGCCGACGGGGATACGATGAATTACAGCTATTTTGAAGGGAAGGACATTTCGGTGGGAGCCGTGGTGGATTTGGCGGAAACCATGCCTTTTCTTGCCGAGCGGAGAGTCATTGTCATCGAAAACAGCAATCTGTTCAAGGCCGGCGGGGAGAAAATGGCGGAGTATTTGGCGGATCCGGCGGAATCGGCATATTTTGTTTTCGTGGAAAAGGAAGTGGATAAGCGGAGCAAACTATTCAAGACGGTTTCCGCCAAAGGTACGGCGGCAGAATTTGCGGTGCAGAATGAAGGAACTTTAAAAAAGTGGATTCTCGGCATGATAAAAAAGGAGAACAAACAGATAACGGAACAGTCGCTGAATTATTTTCTGGAAAAGACAGGCACGGATATGGAGAATATCCATAAGGAATTGGAGAAGCTGCTTTGCTACTGCATGGATAAGGAGGTTATTGCAAAGCAGGATATCGAGGAAATCTGTACCAAGCGTGTCAGCAGCCATATCTTTGACATGGTGAATGCCATTGCGGACAGGCAGCAGAAGAAAGCACTGGATCTGTATTATGAACTGTTGGCTCTGAAAGAACCTGCCATGCGTATTCTTTTTCTGATTGCAAGGCAGTTCAATATGCTGCTGCAGGTGAAGGAACTAAAGGGCAAAGGCTATGACAATAAGACAATCGGGGGAAAGGTGGGGCTGCAGCCTTTTATTGCCGGAAAATATGTGACACAGGCCGGGAAGTTCAGGGGCAGTGATTTGAGAAATGCCTTGGAGGCCTGCGTGGAAGCGGAGGAGGCCGTGAAAACAGGACGGATGAATGATGTGATGAGCGTGGAACTTTTGATTGTGCGGTATAGCAGATGAAAACCGTCAGGGACAGGAAACGGGAAGGAACCGTGATGGATAGGGGGATGAAAAAGAGAACTTGGGCAGCAGCCGGGATGATTGGAATTGTCTTGGGGATAGCGGCTCTTTTGGGTGTGCAATGTGGGAGGTATTTTCGGCAAAATATGGATTTACAGAAGATGCTCGCAGCACAGGAAGAGGCGGCAGCGGTTTATGAAGAGGAAATAAGCAGGCTGCAGGCGCGGCTGGCGGAGATTTCGGAGACAGAGAAAACGGAAGAAACGGAGACGGAAATAGGTTTTCTGAAAAAAGGAGGAACCTATTTGATTGACAGTAGTTCCCAGTTGGAGGAACTGGCCGCTATGATAGAGGAAAAAGAGGAAGTAGAGCCGGGAGTATTGGCATCGGAGGCTTCTTATCGGCTGCGGGCAGATTTGAAGATGCCGGATTGGTTTTGCATAGGGACGGAAGAAACGCCGTTTGCAGGGATTTTTGACGGGGACGGGAAGGCTGTAAGGGGGAAATTTCCTTTCCGCGGGAGCGGGGCGGAATGTTTGTTTTATGTAGGGGAAAATGCCTTGATAGAGAATCTGGAAGTGGATAATGACATGACTCTCTCTGCCGCGGCAGAAGTCAGGGTTTCCGTGCAGAGCAAGGACGAATGCATGGAATTGGAGCGGAACTTAGAAACCTTCCCGGACTGTAGAATTCGGCTTGGGATTCATGCATGGGATTTGAATATGGATGCGATAGCAGAGGATCTGCAGGAAAGGTGGGAAAGGAATCAAGGGGAAGAGAATTATTACATCAGTGTATATTTTTATCCGGAAGAGGATGAGGACGAGGCAGGATGGAAGCCGGATATGGCCACAGCCATGACATCTTTTGCGGGACTGGCCGGGGAGAGATGGGACGGGGACGTGACGGAAATTATAAAGCAGGAGGGCGGCTATCTTCGGTATATCGGGCTGAAGCATATGGAAGGGCTGAATTATTGCATTGTGGAAACAGGGGCATTGGATCACTTCAGGAGAAATAACGCAGGATATCATTTGTTTCTGGAAGGGAAATGGGAGGGGAAGAACGTGCCGCCACAGCATATATATATTCCGTACACGGATATGGAAATGGGATGGCTTGGATATGGCGGGGACGGCTTAGTGACGGCGGAAGATATAAACTTTGACGGACGGAATGATTTGCTGATTCATGAGGGATATTCCGGCGGCAGCGGAGGAAGCTGGAATAATTACCGGGCGGTAATCTGGAATGATGAAAAGGGTTTGTTCGAATTTTATCCGTCTTTTCCGGAACAGCTGGTTTCTTTGGAATTTGACAGGCAAAGAGTGGTGACACGGTACCGGTTGGGATTTGCTTATGAATGTGTGGAAGAATACGGAGTGGTGGACGGGGAATATGTATGTACAAGGAAGCTGGCATTGGAGGCGAAGCCCGGTGAAACCGATTGGATATTCGTATTATCTTATTATGAAATGGAAAAACTGGTGGAAACGGTGGATGTGACGGATATGGGAGTAGAGGAAATCGGAGCGCTGTACCCGGATTTGAATTATTGGTCAAAAGGGTAATTAGAGAAAGAGAGGAAAAAAGAATGAGTAAAATTGATGAAATCAGGGCAGAAATGGTAACGGCCATGAAGAATAAGGATAAGGAGAGAAAAGACACGCTTTCCATGCTGTTGGCGGCTTTGAAAAATAAAGCAATTGACAAGCGGGAAGATCTGACCGAAGCAGAGGAATATGAGGTAATTAAGAAGGAAATCAAGCAGACAAAGGAGACTATGGAACTGGCTCCCGAGGACAGGGAGGACATAAAGGAACAGTGCAGGAAACGTCTGGAGGTGCTGCAGGAGTTCGCGCCGGAAGAAATGGGGGAGGATGCCATCCGGGAGGCCGTACGGGAAACACTTGCTGCCCTTGGCATTGACAGTCCTTCCGTCAAGGATAAGGGAAAAATAATGAAGGAGCTGATGCCGAAGGTAAAAGGAAAGGCGGACGGTGCTGCGGTAAACAGAATTGTAGGGGAAGTCATCGGAAAATAGCAGGAAGGGTGAGAAGATATGATGAGGCATACGCCGAGACCACAGGAAATATACAGGCATTTCAAGGGGAATCTGTATCAGATTATCACAGTGGCAAAGCATTCGGAAACAGGAGAGCAGCTTGTCGTCTATCAGGCTATGTATGGAGAATTCCGCATATATGCCCGTCCGCTTTCCCTGTTTATGGAACGGGTGAACCGCGGAAAATACCCGCAGGCGGAACAGGAATACCGGTTTGAAATCGCGGAACCGAGTCGGGATGCAGAAGGAGCGGGTATGGCCGGAGGCATGGCATGGAGCGGCGCACGGCATATGCAGAGTGAGGCCGCGGTCAAAGGAGCCGGCTATGGCACAGATTACATGTCCGGAGAGAAAAAGGATGCGGTTCGGAACAACGGCATGGCAGATGATAGTTTCACCGGGAAGGAAGAGTGGGGCTGCGGAGCGGAAGCGGACGGCCGGAAGGAATCGCGTACCGGAAGCTGTGAAGAAGCAAGTGCGGGAAACCGTGAGGAAGCAAGTGCGGGAAGCCGCGAAGAAGCAAGTACCGGAAGCCGTGAAGAAGCATATGCCGACGGCATAGGGCAGGAGGCAGAAGAACTGCATATGGATCCTATGGTACTGGAGTTTCTGGATGCCTCCACTTATGAAAAACGGCTGAATATTTTAGCCGGCCTTCATCATAGAATTACAGACGACATGATTAATATAATGGCAATGGCGACGGATATTGAGGTGAAGCCGGGAGACGTGGAAGAACGTTATGCGGAACTCCGCAACTGTCTGATGAAGATGGAGCGGTTCGAATGCAACAGGCTGCGGTAGGCTTGAAAGGGGCGGGACGGAGTTTGGGATCTATAAGGAAGCGGGAAGATTGGAGAGGGCATGAAATATAACCATATTGTGGAAGGGAAGTTTATAAGCAGGCCAAACCGATTCATTGCCTATGTGGATATCGACGGAAAGACCGAGAAAGTACATGTGAAGAATACCGGAAGATGCAGGGAACTTCTGACGGAAAATGCAATTGTTTATCTGGAAAAGAGCGAAAACGGACAGCGTGCCACCGCCTATGACCTGATTGCGGTGCGGAAAGGGGAGCGGCTGGTCAATATGGATTCCAATGCGCCGAACAAGGCAGTGGGAGAATGGCTGCTGACAAGAGAACTGTTTCCCTTACTCAGGACAGTGCAGGCAGAGAAAACGTATAAGAATTCCCGCTTTGACTTCTATGTGGAAACGGAGGAAGAAAAAATCTTTCTGGAAGTGAAGGGGGTCACTCTGGAAAAAGGAAATGCCGTCTATTTTCCCGATGCCCCGTCGGAACGCGCGGTCAGGCATGTGGAGGAATTGGCAGAGGCAAGAAGGGAAGGCTATGGGGCATATATTGTTTTTGTGATACAGATGGAGGGAGCGGATTTCCTCTCCCCTAACCGGGAGACGCAGCCGGCTTTTGCAGAGGCATTGGAACAGGCAGAGCGGGCCGGAGTGAAAATCCTTGCATATGACTGCGCGGTAACGCCGGACACTATGGAAATCAGGAATCCCGTACCGGTAAAAATATCCTTGCTGAGCCGGATTGCCGAGCCGTTGCTGAAATGGTACGACAATGGCAGACGGGTTCTTCCATGGCGGGAGAATCCCAAACCTTATTATGTATGGCTGTCGGAGATTATGCTGCAGCAGACAAGAGTGGAGGCTGTGAAACCCTATTTTGACCGTTTTATCCGGGAGGTGCCGGACATCGGCACATTGGCAGGACTGGAAGAGGATAAGCTGGTAAAGCTTTGGGAAGGGCTTGGCTATTATAATAGGGTGCGCAACCTGCAGAAAGCCGCCAGGATGATTATGGAGGAATACGGAGGGGAGATGCCGGGAGAGTATGGGCAGATTATGAAACTGCCCGGTATCGGCAGCTATACGGCAGGCGCCATAGCTTCCATTGCTTTCGGGCAGTCCGTTCCGGCGGTGGACGGCAATGTGCTCCGGGTATTGTCCCGCCTGCGGACGGATGATGCGGACATACTTTCGCAGAAGACGAAAACAAGGGTGGAAACGGAACTGTCCGCTTTTTTGCCGGCAGGCAGGGCAGGGGACTTCAATCAGGCATTGATGGAACTGGGAGCCATGGTCTGCCTGCCCAACGGGGAGCCGAAATGCGGAGAATGTCCCTGGAGTCCCTTCTGTCTGGCACATCTGCAGGGCCGATGGCAGGAATTTCCGAAGAAGAAGCCTAAGAAAGCGAGGACAATAGAGGAAAAGACGGTATTAATCGTGCAGGATGAGGAAAAGGCGGCATTCTGTAAACGCCCTGCCAAAGGCCTGCTGGCAGGAATGTACGGTTTTCCTATGCTGGAAGGATATCGTTCGGAGGAGGAAGTGCTGGGATATTTAAAGAATATGGGGTATCAGGTAATCCGCATTCTTCCTGCCGGGGATGCTAAGCATATTTTTTCCCACCGGGAATGGCATATGAAAGGGTATGCGGTACGGGTGGACGAATTGGAGAGGACAGAGGGGAATACAGTGCCGGAAGGGTGGATTTTCATAGACCGGGAAGAGGCTAGGGAGAAGTATCCGATCCCGTCGGCTTATGCGGCTTATGCCGGTTATTTGGATATCCGGCTGGGAATATAAAATAGTAAGTTTCACATTGCAATTTAAGCCGCCAAAGGCGGCATGGAGGGTTAAGATGAAATTACTGACATTTACGGTGCCATGTTATAATTCGGGGGAATATATGGAGAAATGCGTGGATTCCCTGCTGACCGGCGGCGAAGATGTGGAAATCATCATTGTGGATGACGGTTCCGCAGACAATACGGCAGTTATAGCCGATGAATATGAAAGAAAGTATCCGTCCATCGTCAAGGCGGTGCATAAGGAAAACGGGGGACATGGTTCCGCGGTCAACGCGGGACTGGAACATGCAACGGGACTTTATTTCAAAGTCGTGGACAGTGACGACTGGGTGAAAGAATCGGCTTATAATGAAATACTTGCAGTCCTGCGGGAACTGGCAGGAGGGGAAAAAGTGCTGGATATGCTGGTCAGCAATTTTGTATATGAAAAAGAAGGGGAGAAAAAGAACAAGGTAATGCGCTACCGCCATGCACTTCCTGAGGATGAATTGTTCACATGGGATAAAGTAAGGCATTTTCACAAAGGGCAGTATATTCTTATGCATTCCGTCATATTCCGCACCAAGCTGCTAAAGGAATGCGGCCTGAAACTGCCGGAGCATACTTTTTATGTGGACAATCTGTTTGTATTTGAGCCGCTTCCGTTTGTAAGGAATATGTATTATATCGATGTGAACTTTTACCGTTATTATATTGGACGGGAAGGTCAGTCCGTGAATGAGACAATCATGATATCCAGGATTGACCAGCAGATTGCCGTCAATAAAAGAATGGTGGACTATATGACGGAAAACAAAGCCAAGCTGAAGAATAACAAGAAAATGCGGACTTATATGATAAATTATCTGGAAATCATCACTACGGTTTCCTCCATACTGCTTATACGGGGCGGAACGGAAGAACATCTGCAGAAAAAGAAAGAACTTTGGGACTATATCAAGCAGAAGGACAGGGTGCTATATAACCGTCTGCGATACGGTATTCTGGGAAACTCCATGAATCTGCCCGGAAAAGGCGGACGGAAAATATCGGTGGAGGGCTACCGCATCTGCCGGCGTTTCTTTAAATTTAACTGATAAACTAAGGGAAGACTGCGGCCATACGC
>CAJUIM010000058.1 GCA_910586275.1 uncultured Lachnospiraceae bacterium
TGCCGGCCACTAAAAAAACTCGCGCACGGGCGTCCGCCTCCCAACATTACATTCTGGCTGAACTGTTACCGAAAATCTGCCTGCAAAAATAAAGAAAGATGAATGAATATGGCAATCCGATTGCTTCATATCCATCCATCTTTCTTTAAAAACGGTCTTATCTTCTTTAAAAGCAGCGATACCGGCTTTATCCCTCCTTTTCCTGTCTTCTTACCCGGTAATGACATCTGCAAAGTACAATAAAATCTACGAATCCATCAGCTGCAGTTCATACAATTTCTTATACAGCCCATCCTGCCGCAGCAATTCCTGATGGTTCCCCGATTCCTGTATTTTTCCCTTATGCATGACGATGATTTTATCCGCATGCTGTATGGTGGACAGCCGGTGCGCCACCATGATCGTAGTCCGCCCCTCCATCAGCTTTTCCAATGCCTGCGTAATCATGCTTTCCGTTTCCGTATCGATATTGGCCGTGGCCTCGTCCAATACTAAAATAGCCGGATTGTATGCCAGCGTCCGGGCAAAGGACAGGAGCTGTCTCTGTCCGGCGGAAAGAGTGCTGCCCCTCTCCGTCACCGGCTCGTCATAACCCCCCGGCATCTTCCGAATAAAGGAATCCGCATTCACGATCCGGGCGGCATCCTGCACCTCTTCCAAGGAAATATTTTCGTTGTTCAGGGAAATATTCCCCTTAATATCCCCCGTAAAAATAAACACATCCTGCTGCACCTGCCCGATGGCCGCCCGCAGCACATCCGTATCCAGTTCCTTTATGTTCACGCCGTCTATCAGTATTTCCCCTTTCTGTATGTCATAATAACGGCCGATCAGATTGAGGATGGAGGACTTCCCTGCGCCCGTGGCACCTACAAAAGCCACCCTTTCTCCCGGCGCAATGGAAAAACTCACATCCCTCAATATATAATCCTCCTTTTCATAGGCAAACCATACATGCCTGAACTCAATCCTCCCTGTGATCCGCACCGGCACCGGATGGGCCGGCACTACGATTTCCGGTTTTTCATCCAGAATGGAAAACAGCTTCTCGGCGGATGCCAAAGAGGACTGCAATGTGCCGAACTGCTCCGCCAGTTCCTGAATCGGCTCGAAAAAGGAACCGATATAGCTGATAAATATAAACAGTGTACCGAGCGAAAGCGTGCCCCCCAGCACGGAGGCACTGCCGGTGCCGATGACAATAATCATGGCAATTACCGAAAGCAGATAGATAATGGGACGGAAAACCGCAAAAGTCATTACTTCCCTCCAGTTGGCCGCAAACAGTTCTCCGGACTTTTGCTCAAACTCCTCATATTTCTCCTTTTCCCGGACAAAAATCTGAATCAGCTTCATGCCCGAAATATGCTCGGACAAAAAGGTGTTCAGTTCCGTTATCTTTGTTCTGGTAAGCTGATAGGCCTTTCTGGAAAGAGAGCGGAAAAAGAAGGTAAGCACCGATACAAGGGGAAGCAGCAGGAAAGAAACCACTGCCATGCGCACATTGATGGAAAGCATGACCACCGCATATCCGATGATTTTCACCACATTTTTAAACAATTTTACGAGAATTGCAGAAAACAGTTCGTTCACTGCCTCCGTATCGTTGGAAACCCGGGTCACCAGCTTGCCCACCGGCGTAGTATTGAAGAAGCCCAGCGAAAGGCTGTGTATATGGGCAAAAACCTCCTCCCGCATCCGGTAAATGATACTTTGCCCCATCTTCTGCAGCATCCATGTATCCGCCGCATTCAGGCAGAACCCGGCCAGCAGCATGAGAAAATAAAGCCCTGCCGCCGCCAAGATTCCCGTAAAATCAAACCGGCGCAGTTCTTTCATGTCCTCTCTGGAAAGCAAAACCGCCCCCTGCTCCACATAGGATGCCAGCAAAGCATTGTCTGCCGTCTGCAGTTCCCGGCATTCTTCCGCATCCAGCCGTTCCGCCATATAGTATCTGTCCCCGTACAGCAGAATCTGATAAAAGCCGTCCGCCTGCCCCGCACTTTCCTCCGCAGCCGGATTGCCGCCCTTGTCCCTTGCCAGATAAATTCCCCGGTATGCTACCGCCCCCGGCGTGCCGGGTGAAACTTCCGTATACGGTTTATAATACCCGTTAATATAATGATCGATTGCATCCCCGATAATAATAGGCCGATAAAGTTCCACCACTATAATGAGAAGCACCAAAAGAGTTGCCGCCGTCATCGTCCATTTATGAGGTTTTAAATATCGGAACAGCCTTTTCATCCAAGCCCACCTCCCTGCCGAATATCTTCGGATGCATGCTCTGCCGCCAATGCCGCCCTCTGTTCCGAAACGGCGGCCTCTAACTGCTGCTGCTCGAACATGCTCCGGTATATGCCGTCGATCCGCATCAGTTCTTCATGATTCCCGATTTCCTTCGCTTCACCGTCTTCCAATACCAATATCATATCCGCATTCTGTATGGTGGAAATACGGTGGGCAATGAGAATTGTCGTCTTCCCCTGCCGGTTCTGCTTCAGGTTGCGTAAAATATGCTCCTCGGTATCCGTATCCACGGCCGAAAGGGCATCGTCCAAAATCAATATAGGCGCGTCCTTCATCAAAGCCCGGGCAATGGAACTGCGCTGCTTCTGTCCGCCGGAAAGCGTAACGCCCCGTTCTCCCACTATGGTTTCGTAACCGTCAGGAAAAGCAACAATATTTTCATGGATGCAGGCCGCCTCCGTAGCCCGCACAACGGAATCCATATCCCAATCGTCGGTTCCGAAAGCAATATTGGATTTTAACGTATCGGAAAACAGGAAATTGTCTTGCGGCACATAGGCAATATTTTCCCGCAATGTCTTCAGCGGAATCCGATTAATATCCTTGCCGTCAATCCGTATCATTCCCGGCTTGGTATTGTAAAGGTGAAGCAGCAAGTTGACCAAGGTGGATTTTCCGTTTCCGGTACGCCCGATAATTGCCAATGTCGTTCCTGCCGGAATGGACAGAGTAATGTCCTTCAGCGTGGGCTCACTGTGCCCCCGATGCAGAAACGTAAGATGGTTCAGTTCGATATCTCCCTTGACGCACTCCACTTCCACGGTATCTTCCCTGTCGGCTATCTCCGGCTTCTCCTCAAAAATTTCCTGAATACGCCGGATAGAGGCCGCTCCTTGGGAAAACATGTTGATGGCATCCCCACAGGCCAGCATAGGCCAGACAAGCATATTGATATATTGATTAAATGCAACGAAACGCCCCAAGGTAATGTCTCCTACCAATGCCAGATAGCCGCCGTAAACAAGGGTAATCAGGCTGGACAGCCCAATCACCACATCCAGCAGCGGCATCACGATGGACTGCAGACGGATAACATGCAGATTTTTTTCCATGCTGTTCCTGTTGGCCTTGGCAAAAGCCCGCATTTCTGCCCGTTCCCGGACAAAAGCCTTGATGACCCTGACACCGGAAAAGCTTTCCTGCACAAAATCCGTAAGATCGGAAACCGCTTCCTGCCGTTTCAGGAACCGTTTATGTATGATTTTCCCATAATAAATTTCCCCCGCACAAATCAGGAACATAGGAATGATTGCCAACAGGGTCAGCTTGAAATCCACATAGTACATCATCTGGCAGATTACCATGACAGTCATGACAGAAGCGTCAAAGACACAGATAACCGCCGGGCCGATAGACATGCGCACTGCATTCAGGTCACTGGTGAAACGGGTCATCAAATCGCCGGTCTTATGCTCGTTATAATATTCCACGCTCATTTTTTCCAGATGCCCGAACATATCATTGCGCAGCTCCTTCTCTATGGAACGGGACGCGCCAAACAGAAAGTACCGCCATAGGAAACGGCCTGCCGCCAGCGTGAAGCCCAGCACGAAAATAGCAGTCAGGCAGGAAACCACCCCGTCCCAGCCAAGAGTGCGCGCCGCCAATCCATCCGTCACCGTCCCTGTCAGTTTCGGTATATACAAATTGGCAAAATCCACCACAAAAAGGGTCAGGATTCCGGCGGCATATTGGAACCGGTGCTTTTTTATATATTGCAGAATAAACTGTAATGCGCTCATGGGAACCTCCTTGAATCATTGACATATTTCCCTAATCTTCCGTCCGCACAGGCAATATTACGGCGGACGGATACCTCAGTCCCATATAAACGGTCTGATTTGCCTTCTTCGATCTTTCCTGCTCCGACCATATACCCGGGAAATTTGTATGCACCGCATACTGCGGGAAATCCGAGGAACTGATATCCACCCGGATTCTGGAGCCTTCACGGAAACACCATGCAATGTCCCACATCCGGATATTTGCTTCCGCAATCTCCCCCGGCGCATATTCCTGCCTCCGGCCCGTTCCGTCCCGGAAAGCCAGTGTGGTAATGCCTCCGCGCACATTGACTGTCCTCCCGTCCGGAAACACTTCCATCACTTTTGCCGTAAAGGCAGTGTCTTCCGCATCCGAACTGACAAACAGCCTTACCCGGATACTTCCCTCCGCCAGAAGTTTCTTCCCAAGCACATCCGAGGTAAAAGAAATCACATCTTCCCTATAATCCGGCCCGGGCTGCAGAAAACTGCCGTTCTCTTTCATATCCGCAAGCAAGGATTCCGCACCGTGGCTGCGGACCGGCTGTTCCGGATCATAACAATAGGTTCTGTCCGCATCTGCCTCCGCAGATTCTGACAGCCTTCCCTGCCCGCAGAGGAAAAACTGCTTTTCGCAAGGAACAAACTGCTCCCCGTCGGATTCTGCCGCCCTTTTCTCCATCCACCGGTCTTCTCCGATGACATACTCTTTTATCATGCCGTCCGGCATTTCGTTTTTTACCAATATCCGGTAAAACCATTCCAGCGGCGCGGACACCGAGTCATCCGTCAGCCGCGCCGTGTTTTCTTCCGGAATCACCGGCAGATAGCTATGGTTCCACGGGCCGATCTGAAATACCGAATGCCTTTTTGCCTCGGCGGAAAGATTCCCATAGGACACAAGGCAGCTTCCCAAGTGATGGTCGTACCAACCTTCGCGCAGCAGCAGCGGAATCTTCACCTTCCCGGGTATCCCCTTCAGCATCCCCCAAAAACCCTGATTCCAATAATCCGCCCCTGGTTCCGGATTGCCGATCCAGTCGCGGTACCAATCCAGACGCACGCCCCACAGTTGCTCATCCACCTCTCTCTGGGGCCTGAACAGATACGAAGCCTCATTGTCGGCGCGAACCGCCGTCCCCGCATTTTCCCTTGCCCAAGATGTGAGCACATCCATACGGAACAAGCCGTCCTGGTATGCGGAGATATGGCGGTCCACCCCGTATACACCAAGGCACATCGTCTTTACTTTCTCCGGAACCGCATCCGCCATGCACCACCCGGTCAATGCCAGATAAGAGTCCCCCCAATATCCGATATTCTTCACAAACGGCTGGCCTGCCAGCCAGTTTACCGTATCCAGACCGTCTGCCCTCTCATTGACATTCGGCTCCCATTTCCCTTCCGAACCGCCGGTTCCCCTGCACCATTGATAAACAAATGCAAAGCCCCTTTTCACAAATTCTTCCGCCCGTATACGCAATATTGGTTCCTGCTGCGCATAACAGGAACGGACAAGAATGGCAGGAAACTGCTCTTCTTTTTCCATCGGCTGCGGAAGCCATATTACCGTTTTCAGACGGATGCCGTCCCTCATTGGCAGCATCCTTTCTTCCTCCGCCCCTGTCTGCCTTGTGACGCTGACGGAAACCGACTCAAACTGCCTCCTGGCCCATTGCGCCATAAAGCTGTCCCGATCTTGTTGTTCTTCCCTTTCCATAGCTTTCTGTTCTCCTCCGCTCCTGAATCATACGTTCCTGATTTACGTCGTTCTTTCCTGCTTTCCTACTTTTTCAATGCCGCACTGAGACTGTTGGGTATACCTCTGGGACCTCTGACGGCAAAAATTCCGTATTCTTCCTTCAGTATATCAAATGTAAACCGATCCGTCTTGTATCTCTTTAACAGTTTTATCCTCATCGATGCCGTAATCGTTAAATTCTTATCGGCATAATTATAAGGAATGTCTGTTTCCGTCACCGCACACCGATACAGAATGGCCGATACAGGGGCTCCCGCATATATAAATACCGTATCTCCTTTCTTAATACCTCTGCCCTGCTTCCAAGCGATCTCCCCCACTGTGTCAAAAGCATGCGCAATGTCGTAAAATTTCGGATTCGCCGGAATTATCCATTCTTTGGGCGGACGGGTCTTTTCCTTCTTCTTTGCCGATGCCGTAGCCATATAGCTCATATCAATCAGGCCAAAAACCTTATCTTCCGCCACTGTCCCGTCCAGAAGCACCGTAATCCAATGCTGCTTATTCATATGATACGCCGGCAGAATGCCGTCTTCCCGAAGGAGCATATCCCGAAAAAGCATATCATCCACTTTCAGGTTAACCGCATCGGCATAGCCATCGCCGGAAAGGCCCAGCTTACACTTCCCGGCGCTTAGCACTAAGGCAAACCACTTATTGTTGTCCCCATGGCGGAACACCGCGTTTCCGTCAAACTTGCTCCATGGATACTCGGGAGATACCTTATATTTCTTTTTTATATAATCAAAAACCGCTTGCCGCATTTTGTCACTCTCCATTGTCACAGTATCCGCGATTTTTCCGCACAGGCTTCCAAAGCCTCCATAAACGCAGCCCTTACCCCTCTTTTTTCCAATGCTTTCACACCTTCTATCGTTGTCCCTCCCGGGGAGCAGACCATATCCTTCAGTTCCCCCGGATGCAGCCCTGTCTCAAGTACCATTTTCGCACTGCCTAGGGCCGACCAAGCGGCGAATTCATATGCCTGCTTCCTTGGCATGCCTGCCTGTACCGCACCGTCCGCCATTGCCTCTATCATCATAAAAACAAAGGCCGGTGAACTTCCTCCCACCGCGCCTGCCGCATCCATAAGGCGTTCCGGTATGGCAATAGCTTTCCCGAAACTGCCCATTAACCTCATGCACAGTTCCTCATCCTCCTTTGCCGCCGAAGAACCGCTGCATATTGCCGTACATCCTGCCCCCACCAATGCCGGCGTATTCGGCATGCAGCGGACCAATCTTATTTCCCTGCGGAATTTCCGTTCGATCCATTCCGTTGTCTTGCCTGCCGCAATGCTGATCACCAGCTTGTCTTTCCCAACAATGTCCTCGATCTCCCCGATGACCTCCGAAAAGAAAACAGGCTTTACCGCCAGTACCAATACTTCCGCCCATTCCGCTGCCTGTCTGTTATCCTTGGCAATGGTTATCCCGAATTCTTTCTGCATTCTATTTTTCGTTTCTTCTGTCTTCGCCGAACCAATGATTTCCTCCGCCGTCACGATTCCCTGTTTCAGTATTCCGCCAATCATGGCTTTCGCCATGTTGCCTAACCCGATAAAACCTATTTTCATTTTCTGCCTGCCCCTTTCCGGTTCTGTCTGTTTTCGTTTTTCTTTATTTTCGTTTTTCTTTATTTTCATGCTCCCCTCCGCCGCTGTCCGGCCGCCTCATAAAGCAGAAGTGCGGATGCAATTGCCGCATTCAGCGATTCCAGCCGCCCTTCCATGGGGATGCGGACATAGGTGTCGGCCAGTTCCGCCGTTTCTTCCGTCAGCCCGTTCCCTTCATTTCCGATCAGAAAAGCAGTGGGACGGCGGTATTCAAATTCATCATAACATTTTTCACCTCTTAAATGAGCCGCATAAACCATCACCCCGTACTCCCGCAGCCGGCGCACTGTAGCGTGAAAGTCCTCCGCATACAGAAAAGGAACCCGGTAAACAGATCCCATTGTAGACCTTATGGTTTTTGGGTTATAAATATCTGCCGTGCCCTTGCTCATAATGACCCCGCTAATGCCCGCCCCCTCCCCGGTCCTTATCATAGTTCCCAGATTGCCCGGATCCTGTATGTCCTCCAATACAAGGAACAGGGGATTATCCGATGCCTCTGCCATCTGCTCGAAAGTATAATGCATCTGCCGGGCCACAAAAAGGATTCCCTGGGGGGAGCAGATATCCGACATTTTGGAAAAAACCTCTTCGGACACCGTCTCATAGCCGCACTCCTCCAATTTCCCCCATATGTCCCTGCTCCGTTCCGTCTTCCTGATTCCTTCCAGAAATCCGTCGGCTATATAAATCTCTTTCAGACTGCTTTGAGGAACTTCCGAAAACATTTTCAGCCCTTCCGCAACAAATACCCCTTCCCTGTTGCGCAATGACGGCTTTTTATTCCATTGTACAATTTGCTTCACCTTCTGGTTTCCTACGCTGGTTATCATCTTCTCACCTGCCGATCCTATACCGTTACTCTTATAAAGCTGCTGATTTTTCAGAACATCCTCCGCCTCTGCCCATAGAGCGTGTTTGAAAATTGCTTGCATGAAACAAACCGGTGCTTTCCACACCGGTTTGCATAACTGCCTTTGTCATCGGTCAGCGGTACTATCACCGCCTCCCTCTTCCGTCCCATTCAGCCGTCAGGCACTGACTGCCCAAAAGCCAACTCGCCCACGGAAAGAGCAGCTTCCGTTCTCTACATAGATAATGCCTTGCTCACTTCATACTGATATTCCGAAATGCTCTTCTCCATGGCCAACGCTTCCTCAATGTCAAAATCCTGAAATTCCCCATGCTGATAGCCCACCACACGGTTCGTCTTTCCGGCACAAAGAATATCCGCCGCATAGGCCCCCATGATGGATGCATAAAACCGATCCTTACAGGTAGGATTCCCGCCCCGCTGCATGTAACCGAGAATCGTCGCTCTCGTCTCAATGCCGGTAGCCGCCTCAATTCTCCTTGCCATAGAGGTGGAATGGCCGATGCCTTCCGCATTGATAATAATATGATGGGTCTTTCCCCGTTTCCTGTTATTGATAATATTATTGATGATTGTCTGCTCATTATAATCGTATTTCTCCGGAAGAAGAATATCTTCCGCACCGTTGGCCACACCGCACCAAAGTGCGATATATCCGGCATTCCTTCCCATTACTTCTATAATGCTGCATCTTTCATGTGAAGAAGAAGTATCGCGCACCTTGTCGATAGCATCCATTGCCGTATTGATCGCCGTATCGAAACCAATCGTATATTCCGTACAGGTAATGTCCAAATCAATGGTGCCCGGAATGCCGATGGTATTGATTCCTTTTTTGGAAAGTGCCTGTGCCCCTCGGTAAGAACCGTCCCCGCCGATTACAATCAGTCCGTCAATGCCATGTTTGCGGCATATTTCCACTCCTTTGTTCTGCCCTTCATCCGTCCTGAATTCCGAACAGCGCGCCGTACCCAGTATGGTACCGCCTCTTTGGATAATGTCGGATACACTCCATTTCTCCAAGTCAATGATTTCCTCGTTCAGAAGCCCCTGATATCCCTTTTTAATACCTTTTACTTTAACCCCGTTCGCTATCGCTTTTCTCACTACCGCACGGATTGCGGCATTCATTCCCGGCGCATCTCCGCCGCTTGTCAATACACCTATTGTTTTTATTTCTTTTGCCATGGCCACACCTCTTCATACCCTTTTCAAATACTAAACTAACCTTATTTTACCTTGTTTACGCATGGTTTTCAATATATTTTTTACAGATGCCGGGGAAATCCGTTTATGTCACCTTCACGTTCCCTTCCCCATACAGAGCCGTCAGCCTGTCCACCAACTCCCTATCCGCTTTCACATTCCGATTGGGCGGCAGATTTTTCAGGGATTTTGGGTTCTCCACATAAATACATACGCTGTCCCTGCCGTCGGACTGCGCCAGCTGGGAAAACAATTCTTTTTCTGCCGCCTCATAAGCTTCCTTATCCGGAAATTTTATCCATAGTTTTCTGCTGATTTCTCCGAAACCTATTATCTTTTCACAAATCAGCTTCCCGTCCTTATCCTCTTCCACCGATACCCGGCCTTTGATAAACACCTTACTGTCCTCTGTCAGCAGCGCGGAACTCTTCTCGTAATCTTTCGGGAAAACAATGACCTCAATGCTTCCCAGCAAATCCTCTACCTGCAGAAACGCCATGATTTTATCATTCTTCGTATATTTAATCTTCTTGTCCGCAATAATGCCTCCGATGGTGGCCGACTGTCCGTCCTGCACTGCCGTAGCGCCGGTTTCCTCATCCAGCAGGAAATCTACCGTAGTATTGGTGGCATTTTTTCTCCACATCTCCTCGTATTCCTCCAGAGGATGCCCGCTGATATACACCCCCAAAACCTCTTTCTCAAACCCAAGCAGCATCTCCTTGGAATACTCGCCGATTTCCGGCATCTTTATTTCGAATTCTTCCTTCTGTTCTTCGGAAACCCAGTCAAAAAGGGAGATCTGCCCGGCCAGATTATTTTTCTTATCCTGCTGTATCCGATCCATAATCTGCACATACACGCTCATAAACTGCTTGCGCGTGCCGCCCAGCCCGTCCAAAGCCCCCGCCTTGATAAAGTTCTCCACGGCACGCTTATTGACCTCCTTATCGGCCACCCGGGTTATAAAATCCTTTAAATTCTTATAGGCTCCGCGCTCTTCCCGCTCTTTTACGATAGCATCGATAATAGGCCGTCCCACGCTCTTAATTGCCGTCAGCGCATACCGTATGCCCCCTTCCGTCACCGAAAAACCCGCTTCCCCACCGTTGATGTCCGGCGGCAGAATGGCAATCCCCATGCTCCGGCAGGTCATGATATACTCCGATACCTTTCTCGGGAAATCTATGACGGAAGTGAGCAGTGCCGCCATGAATTCCACCGGATAATAATATTTCAGATAGGCCGTCTGATAAGAAACCAGCGCATAACATGCCGCATGGGACTTATTGAACGCATATTTGGCAAAGTCCATCATTTCCCCGTAAATCTGCCGTGCCGTCTTCTCGTCAATGCCCTTTTCTATGCATCCGGGAACCCCTTCGTCTTTGTTTCCGTATACAAAGTTATCCCGTTCTTTCTCCATCACCGCCTGTTTCTTCTTACTCATGGCACGCCGCACCAAATCGCTGCGCCCCAGCGTATAACCTCCCAAGTCGCGTACAATCTGCATAACCTGCTCTTGATAAACGATACATCCGTAAGTAGGGGCAAGAATCGGTTCCAGCTGCGGGCAGGAATAAGTAATCTCCCCGCCGCTGTTCTTCCCCCTCACATACTTGGGGATAAAATCCATAGGTCCCGGACGGTAAAGGGATATTCCTGCGATGATATCTTCCAGGCTCTGGGGCTTCAATTCCTTCATAAAGCTTTTCATGCCGCCGCTTTCCAGCTGGAACACCCCGTCCGTCCGCCCCGTGCCGATGGATGCCAGCACTGCTTTATCGTCATAATCAATCTGTGCCATATCCAGACAGATTCCCTTATTCTTCTGCACGAAACGTACCGCATTCTGAATGACCGTCAGAGTACGCAGCCCCAGAAAGTCCATTTTCAGCAGCCCCAATTCCTCTATCGTAGTCATTGTGAACTGCGTAGTGACGGAACCGTCGCTGCCTCTGGAAAGAGGAACAAATTCCTCTGCCGGTTTGCTGCAGATTACCACCCCTGCCGCATGCATGGAAGCATTCCTCGGAAGTCCCTCCAGACGTCTGCTCATATCAATCAGACTCTTTACCTGCTCGTCCTGCTCATACATCCGGCGCAGTTCCGGATTCACGGAGAGCGCACGTTCTATGGTAATGTTCAGTTCATTGGGCACTAGTTTGGCAATAGAGTCCACATAGGCATAAGGCAGATCCATCACCCTGCCCACATCGCGGATCACGCCCTTGGCCGCCATCGTCAGGAATGTCACAATCTGCACCACTTTATCGGAACCGTATTTCTGCCCCACATAATCAATCACTTCCTGCCGTCTTTCGAAGCAGAAATCAATATCGATATCGGGCATGGAAACACGTTCCGGGTTAAGAAAACGCTCAAACAGCAGATTATATTTAATAGGGTCAATATCGGTAATTCTCAGACAGTAAGAAACAATGCTGCCCGCCGCCGAACCACGTCCCGGCCCTACCATAATATCGTTGCTCTTTGCAAAATTAATGAAGTCCCATACAATAAGGAAATAATCCACATATCCCATGGAACGGATTACATTCAGTTCATAACCGAGCCGTTCCAGCAGCCCCTCTTCCGTCATCCCGTCCGGAATCTGACCGGCACTTGGCAACCGTGTGCCTGCTTCCGCCGTTTCTGTTTCTCCTTCGGCATTTCCGGGCGGTACGGCACCCTTCTTGGTTTCCGCGCCCCCGCTTATGCCGATGCCCGCACGCACGCCATACCTTTCGTACAGTCCGTCAAAACACAGTTTATTCAGATAAGTCCAAGAATCATATCCCTCCGGCACTTCGAAATGGGGCAATTTCGTCACGCCGAACTCAATATCCACATGGCATCGGTCCGCAATCCTCTGGGTATTTTCCACCGCCTCCCAAGCATAAGGAAACAGCCCCTTCATTTCCTCCTCGCTCTTCACATAATACTGCCCGCCCTCATAGCGCATTCTATCCTCGTCTGCCAGCTTCTTTGCCGTCTGGATGCAGAGCAGGATGTCATGGGGCTTCTCGTCCTCCGCATATGTATAATGCACATCGTTGGTCGCCACCAACGGAATATCCAGTTCCCTGCTCATCTGCAGAAGCGCCGCATTGACCGTTTTCTGCTCCGGAATCCCGTGATCCTGCAATTCCAAAAAATAATTTCCTTTCCCGAAACATGCTTCATACTTCCGTGCCGACTTTTTGGCTTCCTCCGTCAGCCCTTTCACAATATAACGCTGCACTTCCCCTGCTAAGCATGCCGACAAGGCAATAATGCCCTCATGGAACTCATTCAGCACTTCCATATCCACACGCGGCCTGTAGTAAAACCCTTCCGTAAATCCGCGGCTTACTATTTTCATCAAATTCGCATATCCCGTATTGTTTTCCGCCAGCAGTACCAAATGATAATACCTGTCTTCTCCGCCATTCAGTTCCTTGTCAAATCTGGAATTGGGCGCAACGTAAACCTCACAGCCCATAATGGGATTGATTCCGGCCGCTTTCGCCTCCTTATAGAAATCAATCACACCGTACATAACGCCGTGATCCGTGATGGCTGCGCTGTCCATCCCCAGTTCTTTCACCCTCTTCACATACTCTTTTATCTTATTACAGCCATCCAGCAGGCTGTACTCCGTATGCACATGCAAATGAGTAAATGCCATACCCCACACTCCTTTTATACCAATGCCATTCCTTATGCCACAGCCCACTTCCTCTTCTTTCCTTCCGGCCTCCGGAAAGTGCCGAAATGTCATTCACTTAAGCCGCAGCCCAGCCATCCTGTTTTTTGCCCGGACCTTTGAAAAACGCCGGCACTTTTGCACTGTATTCCGTTAGCCCTGTACCCGTTGTATCCATTTCCGATGCGCGAAACGTCTTCCTATCTTATAACCGCTGTCCACACCACTTTTACTCTTACACTCTGCCGCCAGAAATAATCGGCACGCCCGCCGTAAGCGGCAAGCATCCGGCTTGCCGCGCATCGTGCCTCCCCTTACTCCACAGTGACTACCTTCGCCAGATTTCTTGGTTTATCCACATCCAGCCCCTTATCCAGCGATACATAATAAGCCAGCAGCTGAAGAGCCGCCGAAGCCGGCATCACCATAAACTCATCGCGCATAGCCGGCAGCTTAAACACACTGTCCCAGACAGCGTCCTGATCCAACCGGTAGCTTTCCTTCATAAATAGAATCACTTCCGCCCCTCTGGACTGTACTTCCTTAATATTGGAAAATTCCTTGGACTGCACCTTATTCTGGGTAATTACCGCTACCACCGGCGTATCCTCCGTAATCAGTGCAATCGTCCCATGCTTTAATTCGCCGGAAGCATAAGCCTCCGAGTGAATATAGGAAATCTCCTTCAGTTTCAGGGAACCCTCCAGCAAAATGGAATAATCCAGCCCCCGGCCAATCATGAACACATCTTTTGCGTTTAAAATACCTCTGGCAATATAGTGAATTTCTTCCCTGCGGTCCAATACCGTCTGCATTGCCGCCGGTGCTTTCCTCAGTTCTGCCGTGAATTCTTTCACTTCTTTTTCCCCGAAAATCCCCCTCACATATGCCATCCTCCCTGCCAGCAGATAAAGTACCGCCAGCTGAGTGGTATAAGCCTTTGTGCTGGCAACCGCAATTTCCGGTCCGGCGTTTGTATATATCACATAATCGCTTTCCCTCGCAATGGACGCCCCCTTTACATTTACCACAGCCAAAGTCTTCGCACCGTTTCTCTTGGCATACTTTAAGGCTTCCAAAGTATCTATCGTCTCTCCGGACTGGGAAATGGCAATTACCAAAGTCTTTTCGTCCACCAGAGAATCCGTATACATAAACTCGCTGGCCAGTTCCACATCCATATGCATTTTCACCAAGGACTGCATCAGTGCCTTTCCTACCAACCCCGCATGCATGGCAGTGCCGCAGGCCACTACGCAGATCTGGCTGCAGTCCGCCAGCAGACTGTCGGGAATGCCGTCGCCCCCTAAGTCCGGCATGCCGTCCCGGATGCGGGGTTCTATCGTTTCCCGAATCACATCCGGCTGCTCCATAATCTCCTTTTCCATATAAAAAGGATAACCGCCCTTGCTGCTGCGGTTCACATCCCAGCTTACGGCAAGCCACTCCGGTTCCACCGCATCTCCCGCCATATCATACAATTCCGTCCCGTCCGCCTTCAGCACTCCCACATGAAATTCGGGCAGCACAAAATAATCCTTGGAGTACTGCCCTAATACCGTCACGTCGGAAGCCATCATGGAACCTTCCCCAGTCTTTGCAATGACAATAGGGCTTACATTCCTGACTGCAAAAATCGTGCCCGGGATATCATCGAACAGAATGCCAAAGGCAAACGTCCCCTTCAGCTTGAGTACCGTTTTCCGTATGGCCGCATAAGGGTCCCCGTTATAAAAATGAGAAAGCACCGCAGCCGCCACTTCACTGTCTGTCTGTGACTGAAGTTCTCCCTCCAAGCCGTATTTACCGATAAGGCTTTTGTAATTTTCAATTATTCCGTTATGTATCACCGTGACTTTTCCGAACTTATGGGGATGGGCATTCCCGTCGCTTACGCCGCCATGGGTAGCCCATCTTGTATGGCCGATACCGCATGCGCCCTTTACCCCGTCCCCTTCACACAAGGAACGCAAGTCTTTCACACGCCCCGCGCATTTGCGTATCCGCACACTGCCGTCCGGGCCGCAGACAGCTATGCCCGCACTGTCATATCCCCGGTACTCCAATACTTCCAAAGCATCCAGCATAATTTCTTCCGCTTCTTTCCTGCCTGTATATCCAATAATGCCGCACATACCAATTCCTCATCTTTCTTTTTTACGACTGCTCTTTTCTTATAAAATAATTCTGCATATCATCATTCCATAAGGTATTTGCCCAAAGTCGCTTTCTATGTTTTTACAGTATATATTCTCTGCTTTTCCAACATTACTCCGTTATGCCGCCTTTGTTTTGCGGTCACCCGCATATTTACCGACATATTACGCACCGGAGCATTACGGGAAGGCACCCGCCGAATGTTCGATAACCTTCCTCCTCGTTAACCTGCCAGCCACAGGCAGGTGCATGGCGCTAAATGGGAAATGGTGTGATCAGCGATTGGTTACAGACGGACGATGCTTCGCACATCTGAAATCCATACAACTACTATTCTTTTTTCAAGGTACGCAAAATCTGCCGTACAGCCGAAGCCAAGTTTGTGACGCATATCTGCCGGAAAGCAGTTTTCAGGCACGCCCCGGCCTTGCTGCCTTTTGGCATTATAACATACTGTAGGGGGATTGACAATATATTGATTTCCTTGTTCTTTTGCGAAGCATGAAACAAATGGGCTATTCCCGACGTGAGACGGAACGAAGGACAGACGCTTCAAAAGAGGGCATCCGGCAGGACAGGCCTAATCCGGCTCCGTATCCTGTGGGGCGGCGGTATGCGGCATTCTGTTTTCGGCATCAGAAACGGGGGATTCCTAACCGTTTTTCCGGGCGGCTTGCTGCCACGGCGGCTAAACTCCCTTCGGTCAGACAACGCCGCCTAATACGGCAGCAAGCCGCCCGGAAAAGCGGTAAGAAGTCCCTCCGTTTCTTCCCACGAAAACGGAATGCCGCATACCGCCGCCCCACAGGATACGGAGCCGGATTAGGCCTGTCCTGCCGGATGCCCTCTTCCCAGAGCGTGCAGGCATATGAAAATGATTTACTGTTCTTAGAAAAAGCCGTCTGTTTCCGGAATGACCTCGTCCGGGCCGGCATCGTATTTTTGCATTAGGTCTTCGATGTCTCCTGTGTAAGTAAACCCGCAGTAGGCATTGGATACGCTTTCACCTTCTCCCGAATATTTGGGGACGGAGGGGAGGGTGTCCACATATAGGCGAACCCATACCGTACGTTCCCTTGGCTCCGTGGGAGAAATGTCGCTGACTGTCTGGCCATAAGGGCTATAGTCTATGCCCGCTGCCTGGGCAATGGTAGCCTGAAATTCGGCCAAGCTGATAGGGGCATTGTTTATCGTCATCTGGTCATGTGTCTCATGAGCATTTTTCATAAAGAAAATAACCTGAGAATCTCTCGGGCCTCCATGGTCGGAGGTGACAATAATGGTGGCATCGTCGTAGACTCCCAGTTCCTTCAGCTGATTGAGGTATTCCTCTACAATGACCATGCAGCCTTTTGCCGTTTCTTCCATAGAGGATTTTTCGGTGTATTGTCCGTCTGCCGTAGTGTCATAGCTATGAGTTCCCGATAGGTGCTGGAAAATGTAATAATTGGATTCCTTATCGGTTTTCAGTCCCTCTTCCAACAGATGTCCGTAATAGCGATGATTTTCGTGGCTTACGCCCCTGCTCTTAGGTGTCATGATTTCCGAATATTCACCCACATTGGTATAAAGGTATGGCTTCAGTGCATACGGAAACATACGGTAGCCGGACATTTTCAGCATTGTTTTTGTCAGAAGCGCATAGTCCACATTGAAGTCCTGCCCGGCATTTGTCACATTGGAAAAGACTCCCTGCAGAATCTCCGCACTGTTCATGCCGCAAAGCATATTTTTATCCGGCGTATAAATATTCGCCACAAAACCCTGGTCACGCAGCGCTTTATAAAATCCCACTGCCTTTTCATCCTGCCATATCTTTGAAGTCCAGTCATTGACCGTAAGCGACGGATCGGGCGCGGAACCGGATAAAATATGTGCCAGTGACGGATAGGTGCCGAAATAGGTGCAGTCCGTATTGCCATAATATGTGAAGTCATTCATGCAGTCCAGCAGATCGGGATATTTTTCCATAGTCGGCGCAATATATTGATTGCTGAAATAGTCCAGCACAAGGACAATTATGTTTTTATCGGCGGATACCATAAACTGGTTTTCCCCGGAAAGATACCATTCCCCTTCCTCATATTTATAGGCAGTATCTTCCGCCGAGAGCATCAGGGAAATCCATGCTGCCGACTGGATGCCGATCAGGAAGACTGCCCCGAGGCAGACCACATTCTGCCAGATTTTTTCTTTCCATATGGAAAGAAAAACCGCAAAGACAATGAACAGCAGCCACAGGACGGCATTGGCCGCCGCCTGCCCTCCATTGATCCGATATCCTTCCGGGTTCATTCCAAGCAAATCCAGCCCTTCATTGATAAACATGATCTGCGCATAGCCTGCCACGGATAACCCAAAGATAACCGATAAAATAATCTTTCTTGCCAGCGGCGGCAGAAAAGCGGCAATCAGGCTTACCAAAGCAGAGAACGCAACGGCGGCAGCCGCTAAGATCCATGCAAATTCTCCATATACAAATTTGAATTCCGCCACATTCACAAAATAGATTTCTGCCGGGCCAAAAATCATAAGCATAAAGGCAAACAGAAAGCAGACCAGAAATGCCATGCCGAAAGCCTTTCCCCTTGTTTTACCAGTTGAATTTTCTTTCATAAATTAACCATATCCTTTCCTAGATGTATATAAAAATTTATTCCCGGCATCTGCCGGAAAGCAATTTTCAAACACGCTCTAATGTCATTCAATTATGTTACGGAATCATGTCTCTCATTTAGGTCTTTGAAAAATGCCGGCACATTATTTCTGAAGCGGGCTGCGGCTTAGCGGAATGGCATTGCATCCTTCCAAATCCGCATATTTTTCATGAAGAAAGGCTGTCAGAACGCTTCCCCGCGCTCTGACAGCCATGCCTGCGCCTTATGCAGAACAATTCCTTATTCTAAATATCGTCAATCAAGGTAATGATTTCCTTAAAAGGCATCAGCTTGGAATCCACTTCCAAAGCCCTGTGATTTTTCAATATCTCCACCGCCGTACTTTGCATTGCCGGGAATGCGCTGCGAGTCAGCTGGTTTGCATAAATCACGATATTTACCCCATGGCTGCCCAGTTCCGCCTCCGTAACACGGTTAAACGACGTGGGGACAACCACTATAGGCGTATAAGAATCTCTCTTTCGGAACGCATCGCAGAAAGCAAAAATTTCATCCGGTTCTTCCTTCCTGGAATGAATCATG
This sequence comes from uncultured Lachnospiraceae bacterium, assembly GCA_910586275.1. Taxonomy (GTDB): domain Bacteria; phylum Bacillota; class Clostridia; order Lachnospirales; family Lachnospiraceae; genus Kineothrix. The sequence goes on from CAJUIM010000058.1 coordinate 18,576, forward strand.
ATACCGTCCGCGCCTGCCTTTACATATGCAAAGGCACGCTCCAGCGCATCCTCCTGCCCCTTGTCAAGAATAAGGCTTTCAATCCTTGCAATAATCATAAACTCTTCGGTCCTCTGGGCATTTTTCCCTGCACGGATTTTCGCACAGAAGTTCTCTATGGAATCCTGTGTCTGTCTGACTTCCGTGCCAAACAGAGAATTCTTCTTCAGTCCCGTTTTATCCTCTATAATGACCGCCGATACACCCATACGCTCTAAAGTACGGATATTGTATACAAAATGCTCCACCAATCCGCCGGTATCCCCATCAAGGATAATCGGTTTGGTAGTTACTTCCATAATATCGTCAATAGTCCTTATTCTGGAAGACATATCTACCAGTTCAATATCCGGCTTGCCCTTGGCCGTGGAATCGCACAAGCTGGACAGCCACATGGCATCGAACTGATTCAGTTCCCCATTGTGCTCAACCACCGTCTTTTCCGCTATCAGGCCTGTAAGGCCGCTATGTGCCTCAATTGCTTTCACAATGGGACATAACTTCAGCAGCTTGCGCAGCCTTTTTCTCCGGAATTCCGGCATAGCCAGCTTTTCTTTCATATTATCGTCAATTTTCCTGACATTTTCATTATATGTGTAGCTGACTTCTATCAGCTTTCCGCCATACTTGTTCAGATTATTGATTACATTCTCCCTAATGGCGCTTTCCGGCCCACTGCACCAATTATCTCCATGGATTACATAATCCGGCTTCAGCTGCACGATGATATTATCATACATAATCTCGTTCTGAATGACAACTTCGGACACCAACCCTGTTTCTTCCAGCATTTTCTTCCGCTCTTCCATGGAAATAGTAGGAAATCGGTTATATTTTATCATCGCCCTATCACTGAGAATGCCTGCCGTCACATCACCGTACTTGTTTGCTTCCTGTAAAATATTGAGATGTCCCTCATGTATAATATCCGTACAAAAACATGCATATACTCTGCTCATCCCTACCCCTGACTTTCTGCTGACCTTTCCTTCTAATCGTCTTCTTCCTCATGCTTTTTTCTGAAATACCGCAGCCTTTCCATTATATAATCCACACCGGCATGGCTGCTGGAACCAATATTATAAATATACTTTTCCCGTATTCTTTTCAGGCTATCGGCCGAAAACTGATTGCTGCTTAGCAGTTCCTGTACCACGCCCGGCAGTTCCTGCAGCTTATCCGGATCCACGCTTTTCCCTATCTTACTCCGCAGTTCTATATCAATAGGCGTAATCCCCAATTCCTTGTAGTCCTCATTCATAATTTTCATGGGCGTATTGATAAATAAAGAAGGCTTCAGCGTGGCAAAAGAATATTCAAATGCAATGCTTGACCAGTCCGTTATGACGAGATCCGCCTCATATACGGTAGTATTGGACGAGAAATCAGTCTGCAGTTCCATATCGTCCCGGGAATCCATATGATATTTTTGGCGCAGATATTCCAGCCTCTCCCCTTCATGGCGCACAAACTGCGGATGCGGCCTGATTATGATCTTATACCCCATTCCCTCCAGATGATCCAGTATTCCTTCTATGCAGAAGGACAGAATATTATCTTTCTGCCAAGAGGGCGCAATCAATATTTCCTTAACCTCTTTCTGCCGTTTTTCCATGCTTTCATACGCGGAAATCATATTGTCGATGACTCCTGAGCCCCACTCCACAATCTTTTTTTCCGGCAGATGATATAACTGCTCTCTTTTGCGGATTTCCTCCGTACATAAAAAGCCCGAAGAGAAAATAGTGTCAAAATGATCCAACGCATCCTTATGGAACGTAAGGTTCGGGCTGTTCACATCATGCGGAACATAAATATATTCATTGTCTTTGCGGACCAGCGATCTCTTTAAATGATAGTTTTCCAGGTCCGGCGTGGTCATAACGACAAGATCTGCTTCCAGTTTCATCATAAGGATAATCAGCTTATGCTCTCCGATATAGAATGTCCGGAACCTATCGCTTTCCATCTGAAAGACCCGATCCTCGGGATCACTGGAGATATAATTAATGACCACATTGGTTTTTTCCAATAAGGCCTCTATTATATTCTGATAATATTTGTAAAATCCGTTCTTTTCGGAATAAAACACAATCTGCATTTCGAAATCTTTAAAAAACCGTTTATAATCCGATTTTTCCCGTTTGCCATAGGGATTTTTCTCGAAAAGTTTTCTCTTGGCAGATTTATGAAATGCGGAACTCTCTGCCAGTTCCTTCCGGCTCTTTTCCAATGCATCATAGTCAATATGTTTTCTTGGATCCATAATAATATTCAGAAGATACAGCTGAGCCACGGAAAGCAAGTTGCTGCATGTCCAATATACCCCCACCCCTGTCTTTACAAAGAAGCCCAGATATAAAGACAATCCGATAGACAGCACCATAGTGCCATACTGATTCAGCTTACTCTGCTCGGACTGAAGCACATTCACCCTATTCTGTATAAAACACATAAACCACGCGGAAAGTGCGGCTATAAGAGGAATTATAAATGTAATCCCCCCGGTTTCCGCCGGTATGGACGACAGATCCATACTCCCGGCCACTGTATTTAAAGTCCCTGCACCCGTCCGGAAAATATGCCTGACCGGATCATTGATTACATCAATAACACCCATCAGCAGAACCAGCTGGAGAGCCAGCGGAATCAAATCAGCCAATGGCTGATAATGCTCTCTCTTATAAAGTTCATACTGCTCCTCTGATATTTTCTCACTATTGCCAAAATACTTTGCCTTGATAAAATTCATCTCCGGCTGCATTTTTACCATTTTTATGGAATTTCTCTGTACCATAAGGGAAACCGGAAACAGAACAATCTTAGTCAGAAAAGTGAAGAACAGAATGGACAAAAAATAATTATGCAGCAAGTGATAACTGAAATACATCAGCCATCCCAAAACATTGCCAATCAGGCTGATTATACTATTCATCGGATTCCATTTCCTTATTATGTTTCTTTTTGCTCTGTTTCTTCTTCATCTTCCGGAAGAACTTTGCTATCTTATGCCTATAGATCGTACATGCGGCTCCCACGGCAATGAATACGCCGGCCACGGCCTGAATCACATATGTGACCGCGGAAGGGTCAATATATGCAAAGGCAGTATTGCTGAACAGGAAAAAGAAACAGGTAAAGAAATACATAAATTTGAAAACTGCCAGTCCTTTTTTCATTCTCATAATAATTGCATCCTTTCTGCTTAGTACAGCATCGTGTTGCCAGAACGTGTTTGAAAATTCATTCCCGACATCTGCCGGAAAGCAATTTTCAAGTACACTGAATTATTCTTGCAAAACTATGCAAATTCTCCTTCTATATAGAGTATTTGCCTGAAAATAATATCTTATATTCTATAACCAAATAAATAAAAAGTCAAGTTTTGGAAAATTCATATCATAGCAATCGTAACAGTTCAGCCTGAATGTTGTGTTGAGAGGCGGACGCACGGGAGGGAT
>CAJUIM010000059.1 GCA_910586275.1 uncultured Lachnospiraceae bacterium
GCTTGAGGACGACCGTGGCTTGTGACACACTTTCTCATTCTGCTTAGAAACCTCCGGCCGAAAAAAGTGCACGGAAAACCGGGACAGGCAGTTCCGCTGCTGCCGGCCACTAAAAAAACTCACGCACGGGCGTCCGCCTCCCAACATTACATTCAGGCTGAACTGTTACACATGTTCTGAGGAAATCAGGAAAGCATCTTGACAATTTTCCTCTTCGGTGCTATGATACATTTCATAATAAACCTAGCGAGTTACTAGGAAATCAAAAGTATTGGCAGAAGAAGCGGGAGAGGTAATTAAAATGGCTGACATAAAAAAAAGCGCAACGGAATTAATCGGGGGAACCCCTTTGCTGCAAGTGGGGAATTATGCAAAAGCGGAAGGCGTGGAGCATGCCGTGATTTTAGCCAAGCTGGAATATCTGAATCCGGCGGGCAGCGTGAAAGACAGGGTGGCATTGGCCATGATTGAGGAGGCGGAGAAGAAGGGAATCTTAAAGCCGGGCGCAACAATCATTGAGCCTACTTCGGGGAATACGGGAATCGGTTTGGCCGCCGTGGCTGCATCTAAGGGATATCGGACAGTGCTGACTTTGCCGGAAACCATGAGCGTGGAGAGAAGAAATCTGCTGAGAGCATACGGTGCGGAATTGGTGCTCACCGAAGGCAGCAAGGGCATGAAAGGCGCAATTGCAAAGGCGGAGGAACTGCGGGACAGCATTCCCGGTTCAGTTATATTGGGACAGTTTGACAATCCGGCCAATCCGGCTGTCCATGCGGCATCCACAGGGCCGGAAATATGGAAAGACACGGACGGGAAGATAGATATTTTCGTAGCGGGCGTAGGTACCGGCGGAACCATTACAGGCATCGGTTCTTATCTGAAAGGGAAAAATCCGGATATCAAAGTAGTGGCGGTGGAACCGGAAGATTCCGCAGTTCTTTCCGGAAAGAAACCCGGTGCCCATCAGATACAGGGAATCGGGGCAGGATTTGTCCCCTCCGTGTTGGATACGGATATTTATGATGAAATTTTCCCGGTGAGAAGCGAAGATGCTTTTGCGGCAGGGAAAAAGATAGCGGTGAAGGAAGGGATTTTAGTGGGCATATCCTCCGGCGCGGCACTGCATGCGGCGAAAGAATTGGCCAAGAGACCGGAAAATGCAGGGAAAACCATTGTGGCATTGCTTCCGGATTCCGGTGACCGCTACCTGTCCACGCCCATGTTCGCAGGCGAGAATGCGTAAGTATCTTGCGAAAAAGGCCGGATTGTGGTATGGTCTATATGGCGGGCACACTTTCCCCGGTGGCCTGCAGAGCCAAAAGTTGGGAGCAATAGCCACAGGGCGGCGGGGAGAGAGCCACCGTCCTGCGGGATAGGAACGGAGTGCATATGGAGACTATCATACAGGTAAAGAATGTCGGCAAAACGTTTATCGGCAAAGAAAATACGGTGGAAGCCCTAAAGGAAATTAACTTAGATATCCATAAGGGTGAGATATACGGAATTATCGGCATGAGCGGCGCAGGCAAGAGTACTTTGGTGCGCTGCCTGAATTTTCTGGAGAGGCCCACTACGGGGACGGTGGAAGTGGAAGGGAAGGATCTGGCGGAACTGTCCGGGAAGGACTTGCGGTCATTGCGGATGCAGATTGCCATGATTTTTCAGCATTTTAATCTGCTTATGCAGCGTACCGTATTGGACAATATCTGTTTTCCTTTGGAAATAGCAGGACAAAAGAAGAAGGAAGCGAGGCATAGGGCAAAGGAACTGCTGGAGATTGTGGGGCTTTCCGAAAAGGCAAAGGCATACCCGGCACAGCTTTCCGGCGGACAGAAGCAGAGAGTGGCAATTGCCAGAGCATTGGCCACCAATCCTAAAATATTGCTTTGCGATGAGGCGACCAGTGCTTTGGATCCTACCACTACCAAGTCCATACTGGCACTTTTAAAAGATATCAATCAGAAATATGGCATCACTATTGTGATTATTACCCATGAAATGGCGGTGGTAAGGGAAATCTGTACCCATGTGGCGATTATTGACGGCGGCAGTCTGGCGGAGACGGGCACGGTGGAGGAAGTGTTTGCCCGGCCTCGTACACGGGCGGCGAAGAAACTGATTTTCCAGGGAGATACGGGTTCGGAAGAGATGAACCGGAATCTGGCTACCGGAAAGCGTTGCATCCGCATTGTGTTCCGGGAAAATTCTTCTTTTGAGCCGGTCATCGGAAATATGGTACTGGCATGCAAGGCACCGGCCAATATTCTTCTGGCGGATACGAAGGATATCGGCGGCGTGGCGCATGGGCAGATGATTCTGCAGCTTCCGGAGGACGAGACGGTAGCGGCGAAAATGATAGCCTATTTAAAAGACAGAAGGCTGGAAGTGGAGGAGTTGGATCATTATGTGGGATAGTGCGACAATTATGATGCTTTTGAAGGAAACGGGGACGACATTGTTAATTACATTGTCTTCCACATTTTTTGCCTATATCCTCGGACTGCCAATGGGGATCTTGTTGGTGATAACGGCGAAGGACGGGCTGCGACCCTTTGCGCCGGTTTATAAAATCTTGGATGTGACGGTAAATGTGGTGCGGAGCGTACCGTTTTTGATTCTGCTGATGCTGCTGATTCCCTTTACGCGTTATATTGTGGGTAAGAGTTACGGTGCGGCGGCAGTCAGTGTGCCCCTTACCATAGCGGCGGCACCTTTTATCGCCAGATTGGTGGAGTCGTCCCTTCTGGAAGTGGACAAGGGAGTCATTGAGGCGGCTCAGAGCATGGGGGCAGGCACGGGCACTATTGTATGGAAGGTATTGCTGGCCGAGGCGCGCACTTCCTTGATTGTGGGAGCGACCATTGCCTTGGGGACCATTCTTGGCTATTCGGCAATGGCGGGCGTAGTCGGAGGCGGAGGCTTGGGAGACGTGGCTATCCGGTATGGGTACTACCGCTATCAGGCAGACATTATGATAGTCACTGTGATACTGCTGGTAATACTTGTCCAGATTCTGCAGGTAATCGGAACGAGGCTTTCCAAGAAACTGGATAAAAGGAATACAGGTTAATCATACAGGTTATAGGGAGAACCGGAAGAGGAGGAAAATTATGAAAAAGAGAGTTTTGACAGCGGTACTGGCGGGCATTTTGGCAGTAAGCACATTGGCGGGCTGCGGGGCTGCGGGGAAAAGCGGGGGTACCGTTAAGGTGGCGGCAACGGAAGTTCCCCATGCAGAGATATTGGAAGCGGCTAAGCCTATTCTGGCAGAGCAGGGATGGGATTTGCAGGTGACTGTATTCAATGACTATGTTCAGCCTAATGAGGTGGTGGAAGCAGGGGATTTTGACTGCAACTATTTCCAGCATACACCTTATCTGGACAGCTTTAATGCAGAGAGAGGAACCCATCTTGTCAATGTAGGTGAAATCCATTACGAGCCTTTGGGAATTTACGGCGGGACGGAATCCGACCTTGCGAACATTTCCGACGGAGCCACGATAGCGATACCAAACGATACGACGAATGAGGCAAGGGCACTGCTCCTGCTGCAGGATAACGGCATCCTTACATTAAAAGAAGGGGCAGGCATTGAGGCCACCAAGAATGACATTGCGGACAACCCTCACAATGTGGAAATCGTGGAATTGGAAGCTGCTCAGGTAGCCCGTGTAATCGGGGAGACTTCCTTTGTGGTGCTGAACGGGAACTATGCATTGCAGGCAGGCTTAAATGCGCAGACCGATGCGCTGGCATATGAGACTTCCGATTCGGAGGCGGCAAAGACATATGTGAATGTCATAGTGGTAAAAGAAGGAAATGAGAATAGCGAAGGCGTCAAAGCATTAGTAGACGTACTGAAATCCGAAGATATCAAGAAATTCATCAATGATAAATACCAAGGATCCGTAGTTCCTTTTGATTAATGATCCTTAAGGAAAACAGAGGGGACCGTGCCGGCCGGGCCCAACATTTTATGCAGCCGGTGAGCAAATAAAGTACAGAAGGAAAGCAATAACAGAATGAGGGTGAGAAGGATGACGGCATGGCAGCATACCGGTTTCCGATCATCCTCATTTGCAAAGAAAGGGTCAGACATACAGAAAGGCTGACTGTTAGGAAGGCTATGGGAGGAGGACAAGAAGGATGAAAATATCCACGAAGGGGCGTTATGCGGTCAGGGTTATGCTGGATCTGGCAATACATAATACGGGAGAATATATCAAAGTAAAGCAGATTGCGGAACGGCAGGGCATATCGGAGAAATATCTGGAGCAGATCATAGCCGTCCTCAATAAAGCCGGCTATGTGAAAAGCGCCAGAGGGGCACAGGGCGGCTACCGCATTGCAGAATCCCCCCATTCCTATACGGTAGGCATGATTCTCCGGCTGACCGAAGGCTCTCTCTGCCCGGTATCCTGCCTGGAGGACGAAATCAACGAGTGCGAACGCTGTGATACATGCGAAACCTTGGAAGTATGGAAAGCCTTAAATGCCGCCATCAACCAAGTAGTGGACAACATCACCATAGGCGACTTAATGAAACGCCGACAGGAGCGGGAAGGAATCATAAACTATTCCATATAATCAATAGATATATATCTGTCATGTTCATAAGGGGACCTATCGTATGCGCCCGCACTGTTTTCCCTCCGGCATTCTTTATAAAATTAATATTTTCCATAAAATTTTCTATTGACAGTCACAGCATGAAGTAACATAATGGATAAGGTTTGCATAGAAAAGAATTGCAAAAAGAAAGGCTGGAAAAAAGAAATGGCAAAGGATACGACAAAGGACATGACGCAGGGCGCGCCGATGAAGCTGATACTGGGATTTTCCGTCCCGCTCTTGTTCGGCTTTCTGTTCCAACAGTTTTACAGCGTAGTGGATACGGTGATTGTAGGCCGCTTTCTGGGCGTAAATGCGCTTGCAGGCGTAGGGAGCACCGGTTCCGTGAACTTCCTGATTATAGGTTTCTGCATGGGTGTATGCAATGGTTTTGCCATCCCGCTGGCACATAAGTTCGGGGCAAAAGATTATGCAGGGCTCAGGCAGTTTACTGCAAACAGCATGTGGCTTTCCATTGCTTTTGCGGCGGTAATGACATTGGTGACATCGCTGCTGTGCGGGAAAATACTGGAACTGATGAAAACACCCGGCGATATTTTCGAACATGCCTATAGCTATATTCTCATTATTTTTATAGGTATTCCCGCCACATACCTTTATAACATGCTGTCCGGAATAATCCGTGCCATGGGAGACAGCAAGACACCGCTTGTATTTCTGACCCTTTCTTCCTTGCTGAATATAGTGCTGGATCTGGTATGTATTATTAATCTTGACATGGGAGTGGCAGGGGCCGCGGTTGCCACCGTAGTTTCCCAAGGAATCTCCGGCCTGCTGTGTCTGCTGTATATGGTAAAAAAATTCCCGCTTCTGCATATACAGAAAGAGGAATGGAAAATGAATCCGTCCCATATGGCTACGTTGTGCGGCATGGGGATACCTATGGGGCTGCAGTATTCCATTACGGCCATAGGAAGTGTCATCCTGCAGACTTCGGTGAACACGCTTGGCTCTACGGCAGTGGCATCCGTGACGGCGGCCGGCAAAGTGGGTATGTTCTTTTGCTGTCCTTTTGATGCCATGGGCTCTACAATGGCAACATACGGGGGACAGAACGTGGGCGCGAAGAAATTGGATCGGCTGGGACAGGGGATACGCGCCTGTGTCCTGATAGGCATAGTATATTCGGTGCTGGCCTTTGCCGTGCTTTCATTGTTCGGGGATAAGCTGTCTGCCTTGTTTCTGGATGCGCCAAGCCCGGAACTTCTGGCAGATGCAAAACTGCTGCTTATAATAAACAGTATATTTTACATACCGCTTGCCTTGGTGAATATTGTCCGATTTATGATACAGGGGATGGGATTCGGTACGTTTGCAATCCTTGCCGGCGTATGTGAGATGGTAGCCAGAAGCCTTGCGGGACTGATTCTGGTACCGGCATTCGGCTTTATCGGTGTCTGCTTTGCCGGCCCGTTGGCTTGGATTTTTGCGGATGCATTTCTAATCCCGGCTTATCTGCATGTGAAGGGAAAGCTGCAGAGGCTGTTTGACCAGAATGCTTCTTAGAGCGTGATTGATCCAGTTATTTGCGCAACGATGTACTAGCATCTGTTTTCATGCTCTTGCGGCGGAGTCTTTTATTTTTTAATTTTGCAGATTTTCCGGTCATAGGTAAGCAGCCCGTTGACCTCTTCCTCCACATCGGAGACTTGTGTGTAAACGGCTCCGCTTAACCCTTTCTTGATTAAGGGGTATAGTTGGTTGGCGATGAGGGCATGGTAGGCGCGGGTCAGTTCCCTGCAGTGGGAGAATTTGCGGTAACCGAAAATCCGTTCCACGCTGGAGTGCCCTTGTATATGGCATGCATAGCCTCCGTATTCCGAAAGGACAAAGGCTCTTGGGTCAGGGTGGATGTTCAGCTTTCGGAAATAATTGTGGACACTTTTGAAGTCCCCGCCTTTCTGGTCGAACCAGCCGCTGGCTTGGTCTACCGGACGGGTGGGGTCTTTTTTCTTGATCTTTTCCGTGATTTGCTGTGCGTCAAACTGTCCCCAGCCTTCATTGAAAGGAACCCATGCGGCAATGCTGGGGAAATGGTACAGATGGTCAACCGTGTCCAGGCATTCTTTTGTCCATTCGTCACGCCCTGTCTTGTCCGTACGGCCGAACAGTCTGTAATTGCTGTCTTTGACCCAGTCTGAGAGGGCAGGGAAAAGGGTGGGAAAATAGCAGACTAAGGGCAGAGAATAATGATCTCCCCCGCTTACCATATCCTGCCATACAATCATGCCCAGACGGTCGCAGTGATAATACCAACGGGCAGATTCGATTTTCACATGTTTGCGCATCATATTGAAGCCCAGTTCCTTCATGCTGCGTATATCAAAAATAAGCGCATCGTCGGAAGGGGCGGTGTAAAGCCCGTCCGGCCAGTATCCCTGATCCAGCACGCCATGAAGGAAATAGGGCTTATGGTTCAGGCAGAACCGCATTATGCCTTTTTCGTCCGGCTCTATGGTGAAGCATCGCATGGCAAAATAGCTTTCCACGGAATCCTCTCCATATTGTATATGCATTTGGTAGAGGAAGGGGGTTTCCGGCGTCCACGGACGCAGTTCGGGTAATTTGATATCGGCATAAAAGCGGTCATTGCCGTCCGCTGTCCTGCAGGAACCTTGGTAAATGCATTTTTCCTCCGAATAGATGCTTATTTTTACAGGCACCGGCCGGCCGGAGGAAGCGATAAGCCGCAGATTGACTTCCATTTTGTCGTAATTGGGTGTAAGATATAGCTTGCGGATATAGTTTTCCGGTACCCATTCCGTCCAGACAGTCTGCCATATGCCGCTTTGAGCGGTATAGAACATGCCGCCCCGCTTTAAGGTCTGTTTTCCGCGGCTGTGGAAGGAGGTGTCGCTGAAATCCTGCACTCTTAAGGAAAGGGAATTGCTGCCTTCTTTTATATATGCTGTGATATCGGCTTCGAACGGGAGATAACCGCCGGTATGGGAGCAGATTTTCTGCCCGTTCAGGTAGACGGCGGCAATTTGGTCTACGGCTCCGAAATGAAGAAGCAGTCTTTGGGAAGTGCCGTCTGCCGGCCGGCTGCCGTCTTGGCAAACGGTATGGGCTGTGGAGAGCATGCGGTATTCTTCGGGAGTGATGGTAAGCGTTCTTTCATACCATAAATATTCCCCAGGCTGAAGCTGCCGTTCCACGCCGGAAAGCATGCTCTCCGGGGAAAAGGGGACGAGAATCCGTCCGTCATAGGAGGATGGCGTTTCCGGGGATGTGGTAACGGCATAGTTCCAATAGCCGTTCAGAACGGTATAATTGCCGCGTTTCCATTGGGGCCGGGGGTATTCTTCCAGAACGTGTTCCGGATCTAGGTTCTCTCCCCAGACGGTAGTGAGGCGGGCAAGGACATCGTCCTCATGGGTTTTATTAATATTCAGTGCTGCGTCTATGATATCCATAAATTATTTACCTCGTATGGCTGTACTTAAGAAGAATCGAGGAACAGAAGCAGGATTGTTCCTTGGTTAATATGTGTGTGTTTTATGGTTAAATTATAATTATTATAGACGGAATAAGGAAAGATGTCAATTGGAGAGCGTGTTTGGTGGGGAAATCAATTTTCGGTTTTATGCCTGCGCCGACATTCCGACCGGCGTACCGCAATGGCCGGCACAGCCCGGCGAGGGATTTGGCATGCAGGCAGGAATATCAGTGTAGACAGGAACAGAAGTGCAGGCAGAAACAGAAGCGCGGGCAGGAACAGAAGCACAGGCAGGAACAGAAGCGCGGGCGGAAGCAGAAGTGCAGGCAGAAACTGAAATGCACACAGAAACTGAAATTTTTCAGACACGCTTTCGCTCGGCGGCAAACGCAGCAGTACTAAGGCACTAAAATACAGTGCCTAAGTACTGGCGTTTTTCGACGGTCTGAAAAATTTCTGTTTTGTGTGCATTTCTGTTTCTGTCTGCACTTCTGCTTCCGCCTGCGCTTCTGTTCCTGTCTGCACTTCTGCTTCTGCCCGCGCTTCTGTTTCTGCCTGCACTTCTGTTCCTGCCCGCGTTTCCGTTCCTGCCTGTATGTCAAATCCCTTGCCGGGCTGTGCCGGCCATTGCGGTACGCCGGCCGGAATGTCGGCGTAGGCACAAAACCGAAAATTGATTTGGGTGAGTGTTTGGTTATGGAAAGGAATTGATAAATATGTTTTTAGATAGTGCTGAAAAGTTTGTCACAGAGGAAGGGATAGGTTGTCTAATCATATAGGAGGTAAAATATATGAATAAAAAAACAAATAAGGAAATGCAGGATTTAGTTGAAAGAGCTACTGCGGGGGATAAAAAGGCTCTTGAGGAAATTGTTGCGGATGTGCAGGATATTGTATTTAATCTGTCTTTGCGGATGCTCGGTACCTTTGCGGATGCAGAAGATGCCACGCAGGACATTTTGCTGAAAATGATTACTCATTTGTCTTCTTTCCGGGGCGACAGCGCTTTTACGACATGGGTTTTCCGTATTGCGGTGAATCATCTGAAAAATTACAAAAAGCATATGTTTGCCCATCATGCGCCCAGTTTTGAATATTATGCGGACGACATAGTAAACGGGAAGATTCAGGATGTGCCGGATTTAACGCAGAATGTGGAAAAGGATATACTGGCAGAGGAACTGAAAATGTCCTGTACCAATGTGATGCTGCAATGCCTTGATACGGAAAGCAGGTGCATTTTCATATTGGGTACGATGTTTAAGGTTGACAGCCGTATTGCGGGAGATATCTTGGGGATGACTCCGGAAGCTTATCGGCAGCGGCTTTCGCGGGTACGCAGAAAAATGGCAGATTTTCTCGGACAGTATTGCGGAGAATATGGCAGCGGCAGATGTAAATGTAAAGATCGGGTGAATTATGCAATACAGAGCCATAGGATCAATCCGCTTCAGCTGGATTATGCGGAGGCAGCGGAAATCTCCGTGCAGACGATGACGGATGTAAAAAATGCTATGGAGGATATTGACGACTTATCACAGGATTTTTCGTTCTGTAAGCCTTACCAATCTCCCGAGCGCACGAAATATCTGATACAGGAATTTCTGCATTCCACGCAGCTTTCCGTTATCAGGCAATCATAAAGGAGACGACAGATTATGGATATGCAATTAATCATTGATTATTTAACGGAACTAAGTAATAATAATGACCGTGAATGGTATCATGCCAATAAGGAAAACTATAAAAAGGCAAAGGAGGAATTTGAAAATCTGCTGCAGGCATTGATGATGCAAATCGGAACATTTGACGGCAGCATTTTGCATAATCATCCCAAAGACCTGACGTTTAAGATGGTAAGGGATACCCGTTTCAGCCATGATAAATCGCCCTACAATCCGGCATTCCGCGCCCATATTTCTTCTCAAGGCAAGCTGCCTGTGCCTGTGGGCTATTATCTTATGATAAAGCCCGGCAATCAGTCTTTTTTAGGAGGAGGCCTGTTTGCGGATATGTTTAAGGACGCAACGGCGATGGTACGGGATTACATTGCCGGGAACGGTGAAGAATGGGAAAGAATCATACATGATCCGGAATTTGAAAAATATTTTACGGTGCAGGGGACGGCACTGAAGAATGTCCCGGCGGGATATGAGAAAGGGCATCCGCAGGCGGAATATTTGAAATATAAGAGTTGGTATCTGGAATATCCGCTGAAGGACGGAGAACTGAAAGACGCGGAAGCATTTGTAGCCAAGGCAGCGGAACTTTTCCGGGTTATGAAACCTTTCAACGATTATCTGAACAAAGCGCTTGCAGGGTTCCGGATGCCGGAACGGTGATCTGCCGGATAAAAAAGTTTTCTTTTGTCTTGTGTGAATCATGGAAATTGCATATACTGTTTATATTAGGAGACAGTGGGCAATGGCTTGTTTGGCATAAGTTCCGGGGCGGGATGGCCGAAAGGGTCAGGAGTATGGCTTGCTATAGATTTTGCCGGCAGTTCCTAAATGAGGAAGGGAAAGGGAGGAAAGCGGAAAATGCGGCTGAAACTGACGAAAGAAGAATGGAATTGGGTGCTATATGACGTGGGGAATTCGGCATTTACTCTTTTAGTGGCGACAATTATGCCGATTTACTTTAATTATCTGGCGGATCTGGGCGGGCTGTCCTCCGTGGATTATATTGCATATTGGGGGTATGCTGCTTCGGCGGCTACCTTGATAGTGGCGGCGGCCGGGCCGGTATTCGGTGCCTTGGCGGATACGAAGGGGTTTAAGAAGCCCATTTTTACGGCAACGATTGTGATAGGGGCGGCGGGCTGCATCAGCCTTGGACTGGCTAGGCAGTGGCTGCTTTTCCTTGTGATATATGTGGTGGCAAAAGTGGGTTTTTCGGGCAGTCTGATTTTCTATGACTCCATGCTTTCCGATGTGACGGAAGAGGAGAGGATGGATGATGTGTCATCCCAAGGGTACGCATGGGGGTATATCGGCAGCTGCATTCCGTTTGTGGCCTGCCTGGGAGTGGTGCTTGGGGCAGGGAGCATAGGCATTACAATGGAAGCTGCCATGGCTGTGGCGTTCGTGATTGTGGCAGTATGGTGGGTGGCTATGTCTTTGCCGCTGCTAAAAGGTTACCGTCAGAAGCATTATGTGGAGCGGCGGGAACATGCGGTAAGGGAAAGTTTTGCCAGACTGGGCAGGACGTTTCGGAATGTGCGCAGGGAAAAGAGGATTTTTGTGTTTCTTTTGGCATTTTTCTTTTATATTGACGGAGTGTATACGATCATTGACATGGCCACGGCTTATGGCTCGGCTTTGGGGCTAGACAGTACCGGGCTGCTGCTGGCATTTCTGATGACGCAGATTGTGGCATTTCCGTTTGCCATCCTGTTTGGGAAGCTGGCGCAGAAGTATGCGGCGGATAAGCTGATTCTTGTCTGCATAGCGGCATATTTCGGCATAGCGGTATTTGCCATGTTTATGTCCGCCCAAGTGCATTTCTGGATTCTGGCCTTTTTTGTAGGGATGTTCCAAGGAGGCATTCAGGCATTGTCCCGCTCTTATTTTGCGAAAATCATCCCGGTGAGCCAGTCAGGGGAATATTTCGGCCTGCTGGATATCTGCGGGAAGGGAGCTTCTTTTGTGGGCACTGCGCTGGTCAGCCTGATTTCCCAGCTGACCGGCAACATCAATATGGGCGTTGGGATGATTGCGGCACTGTTTTTGGCAGGATTCTGTCTGTTCCGTACAGCGGCGAAGATGGAAGAATGACATTGGGTTCCCTAAAATATGAAAACGGGCAGTTCCCTCGTACTGGTAACTGCCCGATTGTGGCAACTTGGCGGTACAGAAATCGCCGAAGTCTTTTCTTAACGGCACTTGTCTCAAAGGAGTTCAAATACAGGCATGTAATCAAGGGGCGCGTCGACGGTAACCATGCAGCCTCCGGTATAAGTTTCCCCGGTGGAGGTGAGCTTCCACTGGCCTTCCGGCAGGTATACTTCACGCCGGAATTGATTCAGGCTCAGGATGGGAGCAACCAAGTATTTGCTGCCGAACATATACTGATCCTGAATTTCCCAACATAGGCTGTCTTGGGGAAATTCGTAAAACATGGCACGCAGCAGGGGAGAGCCGTTTAAGTGGGCTTCTTCAAATAAGGACTTAATATAGCCGTGCATGGAGATACGGATATCATAGTACTTTTTCATAATGGCATAATTGTCTTCGCCGTAACTCCAAAGTTCATTGGGCTGGCCGGTATGCAAGTAGCCGCCGCCCCAGTCGCGGTTGTCCAACGGCGGGATATTGTATGGGCCGCGGTCGCCATGCATGCGCAGTACCGGGGAATATACGGCAAACTGATACCAACGGATGAGAAGCTGCCGGAAATCCGGGTCGTTGACATCATCCGTCATAAACCCGCCGATATCCGTTGTCCACCAGGGAATGCCGGCGAGTCCCATGTTCAGGCCGCACTGCAGCTGATCCGAAAAGGCTTCAAAGGTGCTTGGTACGTCTCCCGACCAAATGACATTGCCGTATTTCTGGGAACCTGCCCAGGCACAGCGCAGAAGATTGACGACACTGCCTTTTCCTGCCTTGTTCATTTCATCAAAGAATATGCGGCTGTACATCTGGGGGTACAGATTGCTGACCGCCAGTGCGGGACCGCTGCAATATCTGTAATGCTCATAATCATAGACTCCTAAATCCGGTTCGGAATTATCCAGCCAGAAAGCATCTATGCCGTAATCGTAATAGTTCTTCCGGCATACTTCCCATACATATTTTCTTGTCTCGGGGTTAAAGGGGTCGATTTCCACACAGTCTCCCTGATAGTCGTAGGTTTGGGCGGCTCCCCGTTCCGTCCGCATAAGCAGTCCCCGCTCCGCCATTTCGTAAAAGTTTTCGCTCTTACGGTCTACGGAAGGCCATACGGATACTATGACTTTTATGCCCATGGCATGCAGTTCATCCACCATGGCTTTGGGATCCGGCCAGTACTGAGGGTCAAATTTCCAGTCGCCCTGAAGCGTCCAGTGAAAGAAATCAATGACAATCTGGTCGATTTTAATGCCTTCTTTTTGATATTGCCGTGCCACGGAAAGAACTTCTTCCTGTGTCCGATAGCGCAGCTTGCACTGCCAAAGCCCCATTAAATCCTCCGGGAACATGTCTGCACGGCCGGTGACGGAAGTATAATTTTCCAATATCTGCTTCGGCGTATCTGCCACGGTTATCCAGTAATCCATTTCGTTGGTGGCTCTTGCAATCCATTCATAATAGTTTTTGCCGAAGGTCACGCGTCCCACGGCCGGATTGTTCCATAAAAATCCATATCCTAGGGAAGAAAGGGCGAAGGGAACGGAAATCTGAGAGTTCCGCTGTGCCAGTTCCAGCACACATCCCTTTAAGTCCATGCAGTCTTGCTGATATTGTCCCATTCCGAATATTTTTTCATCCCGGTTGCTTTCAAACTTTAAGTTCAGGGAATGCTCGCTTCCGCCGATTATGCCTTTCCACTCCCGGTTAATGACTTTCAGGCATCGGCTTTCTTTGGATAGGGTGCCGTCATAGGAACGGAAATATTCGCGTAAAATCTGTGTTTCGTCTTTGTAAAAGGTAATGACTCCTGCAAAGTTTACCACTGCTTTTATACGTCCGTTGGTAATGGACGCAATTTCTCTTTTATCAATGGTGCCGTCGCCCACCCAATGGTCTGTCTGCTCAATGGCAACTTGCGTGCTGCATGTTTCAATGGCTTCCGTAAGTGCCTGATTATTCTGCGTAAAATGCGTCCGCATGGCTGCCCGCACGCGGAGGGAATCCGTTCCCCAAGCTTCAATCCTGACCATTTCGCCCTGACGGTAAAATACTAATGCGCCGTTGTCGTTTTCAAACCTCATTTTCTACCTCCTGATACTTATTCTTTTCTGACAGTTTGTTTCTTCCAATGATTAAGGCAGGCAGGAAACTGCTTTTCCGTGCGGCAGCATCATCGCAGATGCATTCTGGACAGCGGCGTTTCTGATGCCGCATTGCGGCCGACGTGTTCGGACTGCTTGCCGGATAATAGATATAGTAGTATAATACTATGAAAAATAACCGATAACTACTGAAATACTCTTCAAAATTAGTATTATCCTACTTTTATGGAAAATAAGCCTGGACGGAGCAGCCAATGCCAATCAGTCAAGCCACGGCCTGCTTCAGAAGTGCTGTTTTATTCGGACGCGCTCTTGCTCTGCGGCAAACGCAGCAGGGAGTGGTCGATAGGAGAAGATATGATGCCGGATAAGAAAACGGAGGAAAAAAGGCAGCACAGTACGGTTTTCCTGCCTTATAGCTATTATATATGCCGCATGCCCTATGATTTCATGAGTGTTCCCATGCATTGGCACAGTGAGTTTGAAGTGAACCGTGTTTTATGCGGGAAAGGGGAATTTGTATGCGGCAGCGAAAAATTTATTGCGGGGGAGGGCGCGCTGCTTATTCTTCCTCCCAATATGCTGCATGGTGCATATCCATGCCAAAAAGGCGAATTGATTTACGAGGCGCTTGTGTTCCATCCGGCCATGCTGGGGGCAAATATCGATGACCGGTGTACGGCCGAGCATATCCGTCCCCTGATAAGCGGGACTTTAAAAATAAAGCCGGTGATTTCCGGGGGAGAGACAAATTATCCGTGTCTGAAGGCCTGTATGGATCGGATATTTCACTGCATATCCGGCGGATTTCCCTGCCCGGATTTGCTGCTGAAAAGTGAACTGATGCGGCTGTTCTGGCTGCTGGAAAGCGATGAGGGACTGCTTTGCCGCAAAGATTCGGAAAGCAATGACTGCGAAATGCTGCGGCCGGCACTGGACTATATGATGAAAAACTACCGGGAAAGCATTACCGTGGCGCAGCTGGCGGAACTTTCCCATTTAAGCAAAAGTTATTTTATGAATTGTTTTAAGAAGTCCGTGGGTGTCAGTGCGATGGAATATCTGACGCAGCTGCGCATCCGTGCGGTCTGTGAGGCGTTGTCTTCTTCGGAGAAAAAGATTGCGGAAATTGCATTTGAATGCGGGTATGATAATATTTCCAATTTCAACCGGCAGTTTAAGAAAGTAACCGGCCGGTCTCCGAAGGAATACCGGATCAATGTCCGTTTGATGCAAAAATGATGCAAGTATGATGGTATTTTGACGCATTCCCTATATACACTATAAGGAACGGCATAAGGAAAATGCCGGGGAAAGGGAGTCCGGAGGTGAAAGGGAATATGCGGAAATATATGGTTTTGGCTTTTCTTATTGTGATTGCGGCATGCGGGGGAATAGGCATCGGAAGCCTGGCGCAGGGAAGCGGCGGAAAGGAGGCCGGCCGGATATGGGAGAAGACGTTAGATGGGAACGGGAAAGAACCGGCAGAGGAAGAGGTTCCTTCCTTTCTGGAGGAGGGGCAGTCCTATGCTTATTTGGAACTGAAGCGGGGCAAAGATCCGGTCTTGCTTGTGACAGACGGGACATATGGGTATAACGGCCTTGAGGCCAGTTTCAGCAGTGAGGTCTACGGAAAGGACGGGGAGGGAAACTGGCAGCGCATGGCAGTGATAGCCGGCAGCGGGACGGCTTATCCTATCCGTTATGATAAAAGAGGGATTTATGTGACCGGTGCCCATTTTGCCGTATATTATACGGTGGATTGGGAGCGGATGCAGCTGGTGGCGGAAGAATATGCGGCAGAATCTTTTGATGAAAACGGGAATGCTTCTTATATATATGCAGAAGAAGGGGAAGCGGAACAGGCGGCGGAGGACAACAGATGCCTGATTGCCCTGTTTGACCGCTATGAAAAAGCCCGGCTGGCGGATTTTCAGAAAGTGGATTAGAACCTGTCCGAAAAATGTTTTCTGTCAGATGGCTGGAATGAATTTTCAAACACGTTCCGGAGCGTGCCTGCAATGCTTTCCGTCAGATGTGCCGGGCATTACCATTGCCGTAAGGATATGCGTCCGAGCCGGATTGGGAACATGGGGATCGGAGTTTTAGGAGGAAGAGGAGAGTGAAAGGAGTGAAAGGAGTGAAAGGATTTGGAATGGGAAGGTTCGGCACAAAACCAAGAAGGGAGTTTTGCAGAAGGGGCGGGAGACGTGTTCCGGCAGCGGGGCTGGCGGCAGGAATCGGCATAATACTGGCGGCAGGGATGCTGTCTGCCGGCTGCGGCAGAGCGGGGGAAGAGCCGGCTGCCGCGGAGGCTGTGGAGCAGGACGAGGGAGACGGAAAGGGACTGAGAACGGGAGAACGTCCGGTAAAAGGTGGGTCCTATGAAGACGGGCCGGAAAGGGAAGAGCCGGAAGAAACGGTGCCGACGGAATGGGAGTGGAAAGATGCAAAGATCAAGGAGGAAGTCTTCAGGGCATTGGGATATGGGGAAGAAGAGGGGGAAACTCCTTCGGCAGAGGAAATAAAGTCATTGGAATGGCTGCGCATTGAAAATGCGCAGGATGCAGCCACTTTCCGGGATCTGGCTTATCTGCCGGAACTTACCGTCCTGGAACTTTCTTATCGGACAGGCGAAGCGGCGGATATTGATTTGGATAAAACTATGGCACCGAATTTGGAGGAACTGAATATAGACGGCACGGATTTGGACGGAAATGAGCTATTGGGGCGGCTGCCGGAATTCCCGGCCCTTCGGAGACTATATCTGACAAGATGCAAGCTGAAGGACATTTCCTTTTTGGAGGAACTTCCTCAGCTTACCCACCTGTCATTTTTCAGCAATGAAATAGAGGATATTTCATCTATAGCATCCTGTGGGGAACTGGTGGAACTATCCCTTGCCTTTAACGGAATCCATGACATATCTGCTTTGGCAGGGCTGTCCAAGCTGGAAGAGGCAGGGCTTCATGGGAATCAGATAGATACGATCGAACCTTTGCGCGGACTGCATAGGCTGACGGGAATCAATGTGACGGATAATCAGATTGCGGATTTATCGCCCTTGGCGGGAAAGGTGAAGCTGGAAGCGTTGGGGGCAGGATATAATCGGATTACGGATATTACACCGCTTAAGGGGATGACCCGTCTGTACAATCTGGCTTTGGACTATAATGAAATAGAGGACATCAGCGTATTGGAAGATATGAAGGAGATGGTATGGCTGGGGCTGAGCAATAACCGGATTCGGGATTTTACGCCGATTATGGGGATGGAGAAGCTGTTTTTCTTAAGCATCTTTTATAATGAAAGCCGTGACAGGGATATCGGCGGACTGGCGATGAGTGTTCCGGAACTGCGCCTTGGGATGGCGGATACAGAGTATAAAGCAGAGGA
This sequence comes from uncultured Lachnospiraceae bacterium, assembly GCA_910586275.1. Classification (GTDB taxonomy): domain Bacteria; phylum Bacillota; class Clostridia; order Lachnospirales; family Lachnospiraceae; genus Kineothrix. Next base: position 17,406 of record CAJUIM010000059.1, read on the forward strand.
ACTGGCGGGAGCGCAGAAGTGGCTGGACTATTTTTACCCGGAGGAAGGGATAACCGCGGAGGATGTGGTCTGGGGAGATCTGAACGGAGACGGCCTGGAGGATATGGCGGTAACCGGGTCATCGGCAAGTGACGGAGAGGAAACGGAATCCGATGATTTTCAGGAATATAATGACCGGCGGTATATTTATGTGCTGCTGGGCAACGGGGAAGATTCTTATCTGCCGCAACAGCCTATTGAAACGCTGTCTGCAGATGCGGGCGGGGTGTATGGGGATCCTTATCAGGGAATCAGCATTTCCGGCGGGCAGCTGGTAGTGGAAACTTACGGCGGCAGCAATTGGCGCTGGGGTTATCGAAATATATACGGCTGTGAAGGCGGACGGATGGAGCAGAAAATGCAGATGGAATTGCAGCATTATGTCTATTTGGACGGCTATGACTGGCAAGTGGAAGACTATGAGACGGAGGAATGGAAAAAATATGTGATAGCCGGTACTCTGGAAGGAAAAATGGAGAAATGTCTTATTTTGGAATCAATAGAAGAGGCGGATCAGGCATCCCTTACGGAAAAACGGGAGGAAACGCTTCGTCAGATGGAAAGGGAAAAAGGAATCGATCTGCCGGAAATTGATTTTTACGCCTGTGTGCCGGAACTGCAAATGACGGGACAGGAGTTTGGATATATCATACATGGCGTTCTCTCCGCCACAGAGAAAAAGGCTTCCTGGGCACTGAAGAAAGCGGCGGAGGAACTGTTGGCAGACGCAGCGGCATTGCCGGTCACTGCTTACACATCGGAGGAAATCAAGGCAAATTATGAAGCTTTGGCAGGAGTGGAACTGCCGGAGGAATTTTATATAGGCTGGGCGGAGGGAGAACCGGTGATACTTTCCTATAAAGGCTTGTTTGCAGATCAGGACGGGAAGTATGTCCATGTAATCGCTTGGCAGGAACCGGACGATGAGTCGGGAGTGTGGGTGGAAACAAAATATGTGCTCTATGAGGAAGGGACGGACCGGCTGATTACGGAGTGACGGAATCACGATATCTAGTACATCGGACGTTGACATTTCGGATATTGTTTACGGCAGTTTTTTAAGAACCGCAGGAGGTATAATGTCTGACACCGCATTTCCATAGAGCAAAGCAGGGCAGCAGGAACAGGCAGGCGGCTATGGGGAGCAGTCCGTGCCATGGCTTTCCGCGGTCAAGCAGGAAAGTAAGGGGATAATACTGCACCAGCGAATAGGGAATGACGAAAGTGCATATCTGCAGTACCCGCTTGCCGTAAATGGATACAGGATATTTCCCGTATTCTTTTGCTCCGTCCGTGAAAATATTAAAAATTTCCAATCCTTCCAGCGTAAAGAAGCAAATGGAAGCGAACAGCAGGAAGATGCCGCTGAATACAGCAGTTCCTCCGATCAGCATGAAAAGCAGCGTCATTACTTTCGGGAAATTCCATGTAATATGGCTGACCGTCACGCCGTAGGAAAACATGACGACAGCCTGCAGCATCCGGCCGATGCGGGTAAATTCCATGCGGCTGCCCAGCACTTGAAGAATTTCATTGCGCGGGCGTACCATGATGCGGTCAAATTCCCCTTGCCGGATTATGCCGGAAAAGCAGTCAAATCCCCGGGCAACAGCCTCCGCAAGGGAAAACTCCAGCAAAGTAATGCCGAAACAAAGCAGGACTTCCTCATAAGTAAAGCCTGCTACTTCGGGAAAACGCCGGAACATAAAATAAACGCCGAGAAAAACATGGAAGGATATTAAAAACTGTCCGATGCAAGTCAATAAAAAAGAAGTTTTATATTCCATTTTGCTTTTCAGCTGTATTAAAAAGTATTTGCCATATAATTTCATGTTAATCCTCCATGCCGCCTTTGAGCGGCTTATTGGGCCGGGTGTTTCATGAACAATAACGAAGCCGTATGTCATCCGCCCTGCAATGTAATCTTACGCATGGCCGCCCTGCAGAGCAGTTTGCCGGCGGCAATCAGCAGGAACAGCCAGAACAGCTGAATCAGTATGGCACGCCACATGGCATGGCCGGATAAATCACCGCTGTATATGCGCAGCGGTACATTCTGCATGGAGGCGAAAGGCAGCAGTTCAAAGAAGCCTTTCAGCCGGTCCGGGAAGAAGGGGATGGGGATGACGGCACCGGAGAAGAATTCCACCGTGGACATTGCCATCATGCGGATTCCGTCCGGGGATAAGGTAAAAAAGGCACTGATATAAATGATCATGCAGAAGGCTACGGTAACGGCCAGTCCTGTCATCAGCGTAAACAGGAAAAGCAGGAATGACATGCCTCCGGCGGGAGCCATAAGGCCGTAAGGCTTTGGGAGCAATGCTGCCACAAGAAGGATGGGCATGCACCGCAGCACCGCTTTGGAGCATCGGGTGGCAAGGCTTTTGGCAAACCACATATTGTAGATATCAATGGGGCGGCACAGTTCGTAGGAAACATTTCCGTTTATAATGTCGGCAAAGATATCATTGTCCATCATCCATGCCATGAACAGAGCGAGGAAAGCCTGCTGCATCCAGACATAGGTACAGGTAGCCTCAAAGGTCATAGGGAAAACGCCGGATCCGGCGGCAGTCAGGACCGATTCGTGGGCGGACGAAGCGGCACAGGCTGTCTGGTAAAAAGCGCGGAACATAAGGATTTCCATAATACCCCAGATAAATTGTGTGACAATGCCGGCAAATGCGGCGGTACGGTATTGCAGTCCCATGGTAAAACGGAGCCGGAAAAAGGCAATGTATTTACGCAGGCGGGAAAGCTGTAGCAATGGGAAAACATGGGATTTCATAGCATGCCTCCTTATAATCCATGGCTGCGGTAAAAAGCAGCCAGCGCTTCTTCGGTATTTGGATAATCCAACCTGATATCTTCTATGGTGCCGTCCAGCAGAACCTTCCCTTTGCCGATGAGGATAATCCGGTCGGTGAGAGCCTCTATATCCTGCATGTCATGGGTCGTCAGAATGACCGTTGTGTTTTGTTCCTTATTCAGCTGCCGGATAAAATCCCGCACTGCCAGCTTGGAAACGGCATCCAGGCCGATAGTGGGTTCATCCAGAAACAAAATCCGGGGATTATGCAGCAGGGAGGCGGCTATTTCGCACCGCATCCGCTGTCCCAGTGAAAGCTGTCTGGCAGGTGTTTTCAGCAGTTCTTCAAGGTTCAGCATATCGGTGAGCCGTTCCAGGTTATGACGATATGTATAGGTATCAATCCGGTAAATTTCCTTCAGCAATTCATAGGAATCCATCACCGGCACGTCCCACCAAAGCTGTGTGCGCTGTCCGAAGACAACACCGATGCCGCGGGTATGTTCGATACGATTTTTCCATGGGGTAATTCCGTTGATTAGGCAAGTGCCGCCGTCAGGCGTAAGAATGCCGCTTAAGATTTTGATGGTAGAACTTTTGCCTGCGCCGTTGGGGCCGATATAGCCTACCATTTCTCCGTCCCTGATCGTAAAAGATATGTCGCTGAGGGCATGGATGTATTCATATTCTCTGTGAAACAGAGCCTTCCATGCCGAAAAAAAACCGGCATCACGTTTAGAGACCTTATAGGTCTTGCTTACATGTTCCAATTCAATCATTTTTTGTTTCCTCCTGGTAGTAATGCGTGGTTACATCTTGCCAAGACCAATGCCGTTCAGTTAAGCTGCCGCCGGCTTCGGAAATCATTTTTTGGGGACATACTGGTTTTTCGAAAGTATGGGTAAAGAACATCATCCCTGAAGCAGGCGTAGTTTAATTTCATGACATTGTTGCCAACACGGTCTGTTATTTTTGGATTTTGCCAAAGAATTACCGTAGGTAAGTGAATGGCATTGTGGTTTTTGCGGGCAATGAGCCGGGCAGGATACGGCCGGCATTTTGAATTGTTGCAAAAACCGAAAGGAGTTTAAGAATAGCATGCGGGTAGGAGATTGTCAAGGGGGAAACATGGATTTCCTGCGGAAATCGTAACAGTTCAGCCTGAATGTTGTGTTGGGAGGCGGACGCCTGTGCGCGAGTTTTTTTAGTGGCCGGCAGCAGCGGAA